>CAVJGK010000114.1:0-4851 GCA_963648895.1 Lachnospiraceae bacterium
CTCTAAACGCATTTTTAAACTACATATGTGCTTTTTTATCTAAATATACTTGTAATTCTGCTTCATAAGATTGAAGTTTCTTAGTTTCTGCTTCAACTTTTTGTTTTGGAGCTTTAGAAACAAATGAAGGATTTTCAAGCATCTTTTTAGAACGGTTAACTTCTGAAGTTAATCTTTCAATTTCTTTATTGATTTTTTCAAGTAAAGCAGTCTTATCAATGTTATCAACAATGATCATTTGACCGACTTTATAAACATAGACATTGCCATCTTTCTTTTCTAAATAGATGTTAGAAACAAAGCCAAATCTTTTTAAATATGTTTTAAAGAAATCTAAATCAAAATCATCATTAGTATTGATAAATGCAAGTTCGACTTCCTTATTAGGAGCGAGTTGATTTTCAACTTTATAAGCTCTAATATCTTTAATCATATGAATTAAATCTTCAATGATTAAAGTTTCTTTATTAAAGACTAATGTTTCATCATATTCTGGATATGAATCTAACATAATTGATTCTTTATGTGATGGGAGATTTAAATAAATCTCTTCTGCAATAAATGGAGTATAAGGATAAATCATTAAAATGATATCTTTTAATACTTTGATTAATACTGCTTTAGTATTTTGTGCGATTTCTTTATCTTCAGAATTTAATTTAACTTTACATAATTCAACATACCAAGATGTGAAATCATCGTAAACGAAATTATATAAATGAGTTGAAGCATTTGCAAAGTCATATTTTTCCATGTTGAATGTAACATTCTTAATAGTTTCTTGTAATCTAGTTAAGATGTATTTATCAACATTATCTAACTTAGAAACATCAAGTTTTAAAGTCTCACTTGTATCATTTTCATCTAAGTTTAATAAAATGAATCTTGAAGCATTCCAAATCTTATTTAAATAATTGCTTGAAGCAATAATCTTTTCTTCGGAATATCTTGTATCAAGTCCTGGTGAAGTAGATGTTGTTAAGAAATATCTTAATGCATCAACACCATATTTATCAATGACATCCATTGGGTCAATACCATTTCCTAATGATTTAGACATTTTTCTACCTTGTGAGTCACGAATTAAACCATGGATTAAACATTTATCAAATGGTTTTTGTCCCATGAATTCTAATCCTTGGAAAATCATTCTACTGACCCAGAAGAAGATAATATCATAAGCTGTAACCATGATATCTAATGGGAAATATCTTTTTAAATCTTCAGTTTGTTCTGGCCAACCTAAAGTTGAGAAAGTCCATAATGCACTAGAGAACCATGTATCTAAGACGTCTTCATCTTGAGTATAATTTTCCATGTCTTGAGGTGCTTCTTCAGAAACTAATACTTCGCCAGTTTCTTTATTATAATAAGCAGGAATTCGATGTCCCCACCATAATTGACGAGAAATACACCAATCATCAGTACCTGTCATCCAGTTAATAAAGATTTTATTAAATCTTTCTGGGATGAATTCTACTTTGTTATCAGAATCTTGTAATTTTAAAGAATTCGCGGATAATTGATCCATTTTAACAAACCATTGTTTTGATAAATATGGTTCAACAACGGCATGCGATCTTTCTGAGTGACCAACTTGGTGAATGATATCTTCAATCTTGATTAAATCACCATTATTTTTAATATCTTCAACTAATGCATCGCGGCATTCATAACGATCCATTCCATTATATTTGCCACATAATTCATTCATATGGGCTGTTTCATCCATAACAATTGGATGTGGGAAACCATATTTTTGACCAATAGTAAAGTCGTTAGGATCATGAGCAGGAGTACACTTCATCGCGCCTGTTCCAAATTCTAAATCGACATAGCTATCTGCGATAATTGGTAATTCTTCTCCGTTTGCAGGGTTAATTACTTTCTTACCAACGACATCTTTATATCTTTCATCTTTTGGGTTAACAACAACGCAGACATCACCAAACATTGTTTCAGGTCTAGTTGTCGCGACTGTTAAGAATTTATCTTCTCCGACAATATGATATTTAAAATAATACATTTTGCCTGGATCTTCTTGATAAATAACTTCAATGTTACTTAATGCAGTTTTAAATACAGGGTCCCAGTTAATAATTCTTTCGCCGCGATAAATATAACCTTTGTTATATAAATCAACGAAAACTTTTCTAACTGCTTTATTTAAACCAGCATCTAAAGTAAATCTTTCTTTTGAATAGCATAAAGAAAGACCCATTTTTTCCCATTGTGAATGAATAGTTTCTGCATATTCATTTTTCCAAGCCCAAGCTTGTTCTAAGAATTTTTCTCTTCCTAAATCATATCTAGAAATACCTTGTTTTCTTAATCTTTCTTCAACTTTAGCTTGAGTGGCAATTCCTGCATGGTCCATACCAGGAAGCCACATAACATCATAGCCCTTAGCTTTTTTATAACGTGCAATAATATCTTGAACAGTTGTATTCCAAGCGTGACCTAAATGTAATTTACCTGTTACATTTGGTGGAGGAATAACCATTGAAAATTTAGGTTTTGATAAATCACCTGCTTCAAAATATCCTTTTTCTTTCCATTTTTTGTACTTACCTTGTTCGATTTCATTTGGATTATATCTCTTGTCTAGCATAAATCTCCTTTCAAATAAAAAACGCCCCAGTAAAGGACGTAATAAACCGTGGTACCACCTTAATTTTGATATATTATAATATATCACTCAAATAATCTTAACGCGATAAACGAAGATATTACTCTTTTACTCATAAGCGACCATAATTATTTAGTATGTTCTTTTTCACCGGGTAGAACTCTCTAAGATACATCAATAATTAACTTCTTAATCAACGTACGATTAAAGTATAAATTATTAAAATATTGTTTTCAACAAAAAGTTTTATTCCTTAATTCAAAGTAGATAAAAAGCCCTTAAAGATCACTCTTTAAAGGCTTAAATCTTAGAAACTCCATGAAGTAGGATTATCTATTGCATTTTGAATTAATTCCAAATTGATAGCAATATCAGAAGTAATTTCATCTACGTTATTTAAAGTTCCATTTCCGCTTAAGGAAATAACGCTCATATAAGTATCAAATGTAAAGGAAGTTAAATAATCTCCATGTTTGATATTTTCACTATCGATATTCATATCAAGTTCTTTATTGATTAAATGTAAATTTAAAGAACTTAATGATGACATTAATTGAGAGCCATCTAATGTTACATTAGTTGTACCAGTTAAATTTGTTTCATCATAGGTATAAGAATAATTCTTTAAGAAAGTGTTTATATCGATGTTTGGATCAGTGTTTGAAACGCTACTTTCGATTGTTCCACTAATTAAAGAAGTAGATCCTAAAATGATATTAATAATTTCAGCAATGTTTTTTGAATTACCAATATAAGAAGCATCAGAAGAATCAGTTGTTGTATAGACTTTATTTTTCTTGCTCTTATTATTTCTTAAATATACTTTATTATCTAATGGAGAATATAATAATTTAGATTGTCCTCCATTCATAACTAAGAATAAATAACCGGCATTAAAGCTAACTTCAATATAAGGTTTATTATTTTCATCTAAAACAATTTTTGCGTCATAACCAATATCTTGTAAATTCCATTTTCCTAAATTCATAGAAAATGAACCACTTAAATGATATTTAGATAAATTTGCCGTATTGACAAATGCTTTTAATAAAGTAGGAATATTACCAATGTAATAATATTTACCTAATTCATTATTGGTATTGGTTACATCAATTGTATCAAATACCTTATATTCTTCATCAGTGATTTCATTATTAATATCTAAATCGATATTAAATACTTCTTGCGATGAAGAATACATATTGACTAATTTAAGTTTAGAAATACTTGTTCTTTCTTTATTAGTATTTAATTTAATAGTTACATAATTTTTATTAGGATCAAGATTATCTTTATTGAAATCTTCTCCATATAAACAGTAATAAAAATCAGTTGCGTTTACAGTTATTTCAAAAGAAGAACCATTACTATCTTTAATGATTTGATATGATTCAAATAAGGAATCTAAATTGATATCAAAATTTGGCATTTTCATATCACTAGTAATATTATTTAAAACAGAACTATCTAATGAATCTGCACTTCCTAAATTAGATAATAATCCTTTAATAATAGGTGAATTAATACCCATTAAGTCACATCCATATTGGGCTAAAGAAGCAAATTCACTTCTTGATAAATAGCCTTTTAAATTTGGTCCATAATTAATAAATAATGAATCTTTAGAAATTGTTTCACCATTACAAATATATGAAGGTAAATAAGTAACACTAAAATTATGAGTGTTAGTGACTTTATTGTCATTTTCATCATAACTATAGGCATTTAAAGTAACATTATTCGCGCTTAATTTAATTCCATCAGATAAATCGATAATAATTTTACCTGAATAAGAGAATAAATCTTTATTGTCTTTTGAAACGAAATTAGATGTAGAATCACTAGAAGTTGAAATAACAAATTTCTTTTGTTTTAAAGTTGATTTTAAAGCAACTAATTGATCAGTTACTGAAATTAAAGAAGAATAAGTAACATAATTATCGGCGTTAATCTTATCAATATTTGAAGTATCTACATTGATATAATTTAAATTTCCTTCAACATCTTCACTTAAGACAATTTCACCATTTAATGTATTATATTTAATACCAATATTTGATAAAGAAATAAATTCAATATCATATTTTTCAAAAATCTTATTTAAAGAAATATTAACATATAATTCTAAATCACTGTCTCCTAAAGGTGTATAAGTTAAACTATCAATAATATCATTAATAGAAATTAAATCTAAAATATCATCTGCATTAAATGAAGGTTTT
>CAVJGK010000115.1:0-4822 GCA_963648895.1 Lachnospiraceae bacterium
GATGAAGAGTAGTCTTATAGACTACTTTTCTTTTTTTATAAAAAAATTAAGAAAAAATATTATCATTAATAATATATAGTGATAAAATTATATCGATAAATATATACTAATATATTTACAAAGGAGATAAATTTATGTCAAATCGTTTTATGTTAAATGAGACCTCATATCATGGTAATGGTGCAATTTTAAATATTGTTCCAGAAATTAAGTCTAGAGGATTTAAAAAAATCTTGGTTTGTTCTGATCCAGATTTAGTTAAATTCGGTGTTACTAAGAAAGTTACTACTTTATTAGATGAAGCACATATCGATTATGTTTTATATTCAAATATTAAACCAAATCCTACTATTGAAAATGTTACAAGCGGTGTTAAAGCTTGTAAAGAGGCTAATGCTGATGCCATTATCGCCATCGGCGGAGGTTCATCTATGGATACATCCAAAGCGATTGGTATTATTATCACAAACCCTGAATTTGGAGATGTTCGTTCATTAGAAGGTGTCGCACCTACTAAAAAACCATGTTTACCAATTATCGCAGTTGCAACAACGGCTGGTACTGCCGCAGAAGTAACAATTAATTATGTTATTACCGATGTAGAAAAGAAAAGAAAATTCGTCTGCGTTGACCCTCATGATATGCCAATAGTCGCGATTGTTGACCCAGACATGATGGCTACTATGCCAAAAGGATTGACCGCTTCAACCGGTATGGATGCTTTAACTCATGCGATTGAAGGTTATATTACTCGTGGAGCATGGGAAATGAGTGATATGTTCCATATTAAAGCGATTGAAATTATTGGTCGTTCGTTAAGAGGAGCAGTGGCAAATACTAAAGAAGGTAGAGAAGGAATGGCACTAGGTCAATATATTGCTGGTATGGGATTTTCTAATGTCGGATTAGGTATTGACCATGCAATGGCTCATACTTTAAGTGCATATTATGATGTACCTCATGGTGTCGCTTGTGCAATGTTACTTCCTATTGCGATGGAATTTAATAAAGAAGTAAGTGGTAGTAAATATAAAGATATCGCTAAAGCTTTAGGTGTTAAAGATGTTGATTCTATGTCTGTTGAAGAATATCGTGCTGCAGCAATTAACGCGGTAAAACAATTATCAGTTGATGTCGGAATTCCTACAAAATGTGAAAAGATTAAAAAAGAAGATCTTGATTCACTAGCTTCTGACGCTTTAAAAGATGCTTGTTATCCAGGTAATCCAAAAGAAGCAACTCATGAAGAAGTTAAAGCTTTATTCATGAAATTAATGTAATTTGAGTTTTAACAAGATAGGTTAATTCCTATCTTGTTTTACTTTATGAATTATATAAACTTGTTTATATATTTTAATAATGGTATGATATTAGAAGTTAAGAATTATTTCTAACATTTTAGGGGTATTATATGAAAAAAGTATTAATAATTGGTGCAGGTCCTGCTGGATTAACTGCGGCTTATAAACTATTAAAAAGTGGTCAAGATGTCGATGTTACTATTCTTGAGGCTAGTGATGTTATAGGTGGTATTTCAAGAACTTATAATTATAAAGGCAATCGTATGGATATTGGAGGACATAGATTCTTTTCAAAAGATCAAAGAGTTGTTTCTTTATGGAATGAAATTATGCCTTTACAAGGAAAACCTGCAAAAGATGATCTTATTTTAGATAATAAGAAAAATTATGCAGTTGATGGTCCAGATCCTGAAATTGAAGATCGAGTCATGTTATTAAGAAGAAGAGTATCAAGAATTTTCTTTTTAAGAAAGTTCTTTGATTATCCAATTTCTATGAAGACAGAGACTTTTAAAAACATGGGATTAAAAAACACATGGAAAGCAGGTTGGGGTTATATTGGTTCAACTATTCATAAGAAAGAAGAAACCAACTTAGAAAATTTCTATATCAACCGTTTTGGTAAACCATTATATGAAATGTTTTTTGAAGATTATACTACTAAAGTTTGGGGCATTTCACCAAAAGAGATTTCGGCCGATTGGGGCGCTCAAAGAGTAAAGGGTTTATCTTTATCTAAAGCTTTAGGAGAAATTTTATCTAAACCATTTAAAAAATTAACTCATTCTTCTAAGGTCGAAACTTCATTAATTGAAGAATATTCTTATCCAAAATATGGACCTGGTCAATTATATGAAACAATGGCAACACTTGTTACACAAATGGGTGGTAAAATTATCTTTAATCAAGAAGTAAGTCATATCGATGTTGATGAAAATCATCATATTAAGTCTATTTCAACTAAAGATAATACTTATACTGCCGATTATTATATTTCTTCAATGCCTATTAAAGATTTATATTATGCATTCTCAACTTATAATAAAGATGCTTATGATGTTGCAACAAATTTATTATATCGTGACTTTATCACCGTTGGATTATTATTACCAAAATTAAAAATTGAGAATAAAACTAAATTAAAAACAGTTTCTAATATCGTTCCAGATTGTTGGATTTATATTCAAGAAAGAGATGTTAAAGTCGGAAGATTACAAATCTTTAATAACTGGTCTCCATACATGGTTAAAGATTTAGAAAATACTATCTTTGTTGGATTAGAATATTTCGTCAATGAAGGCGATGAGATGTGGGAAATGTCAGATAGTGATTTTATTGAATTTGCTAAAGATGAACTAGATAAGATTGATATTATTGATAAAAATGATGTTATTGATGCATGTCGACTAAATGTTAAAAAGGCATATCCTGCTTATTTTGGAAGCTATAAAGATTTTGATTTAGTATCTTCTGATTTAAAGAAATTTGATAATTTATTATGCGTTGGTCGTAATGGTCAACACCGTTATAACAACATGGATCATTCAATGGTTACTGCTTTAATTGCCGCGGATATGATTTTAGGACAAGGAAATTATTCCCAAGAAGATTTATGGTCAGTAAATACTGAAAAAGAATATCATGAAGAGGATAAAAAAGATGACAAAGATAACAAATAATCTTTTGAAATATCCTTTATTTCAAAAAATACATGATTTTTTTAATAAATACCCAGTTACAAAAAAGATCTTAAAATGGCTATTAGTCTTTATTGTCATTTGGTTAAGTTATGATTTTATAACCTATTTTTCTTCTTTACCTAATGATAATTTACAAACTGTTAGAACATTTATGATTATTCCAATTGTTGCTTCTTTAGCCTATGGCGGTTATCTATACGGCAAAAAAGAATTAACAATTGAAAAAGTGGCGACAATCTTATTAATTATTGGCTTTACCATGCGTTGTGGTTATGCCTATTATACAGGGGCATCTACTAGACAACACGATGTAGAAATGTATTTAAGTGATGGCAGTTTAAATATTAATGGAGGAGGGCATTTTGCCTATACATATATTTTATATTCAACAGGTAAACTTCCTAACTCTGTTTCTTGGCAATTTTATCATCCGCCTCTATGGCATGCTTGTTCTGCCTTATTTATGCATATTTATTCAATTTTTGAAAGAACAAGCGATATAGCCACTTTATATCAATCAACCATTATTCTATCTTCATTTGTTAGTTGCTTAACTTTATATTTTATAAAAAAAATAGTTTTTGAAATAACTAATAACAATGTCGGTCGATTCATCATGTTGTTATTACTAGCTTTACATCCTCAATTCTTTATTATGGCAGGGTGGGTTAATAATGATGGTATGGCTTTTATGTTTATGGTGATATCTTTATATTATGGCTTTATTTTCCATAAAAATAGAAGTTGGACTTCAATAGTTTTATGTGGAATTGCACTTGGCTTAGGAGCCATGAGCAAACTTGTTTCTGGCTTAATTTGTTTCCCTCTAGCGATAATCTTTATTTATGATTTTGTTATCGATTGTAAAAATAATACCTTCAAAAAGACATTATTACAAGGGGTAGTATTTATCGCCATAGTATGTCCTTTGGCTTTATGGTTTATTATTAGAACTTATATTAAATTCAACGTATCAGCTTTTAATGTACCTTCATTAGATCCATATACTAATTCATTAGGAGTTATTCAATATTCTTATTGGCAAAGATTTGGTTTACCTAATTTATTTGATTTAAGCAATAATTTATGGTGTGTATTAAGACCAAATTCTAATGGTTATCAAGATTATAATGTTTGGATTTATACATTTAAATGTTCAGTCTTTGGTGAATATTGTTATTGGCAAGGAGATCTATTCGGGGTTATCTTATTAGTAAGTAATGTTTTAATGGTATTTATTACATTATTTACATTAATATATTGCTTAATTAAAAACTTTAAATCATTTAAAAATTTATTAATGTTAGCTACTTTCTTAGTATGTTTAATTGCTTATATTATTTTCCAAATTAAACATCCAGTTACTTGTACCCAAGATTTTAGATATATGACTTTAATTTTAATTCCTGGCACTTATTTTATTGGACAATTCTTTGAAAATGAATTTAAATCAAATGGTATGAAAGCATTAAAATATGTTTTCTTAACAATGATATTTATCTTTGTATCATCTTCCTCATTATATTATTTATCAGCGAGATAAGACTAAGAGCAATCTTAGTCTTTTTATTAGTAGAAAATTAGTAATTATCTTGAGACAATTAAAAAAATAAGTTACAATATTAATCAGGTGAAAAGAATGGAAAAAAATCACGGAATTAGATTTTCTTCTGATGCATATTGCACCAAAGAAGAAGTTAAATTAGCTCTTAATATGACATGTGTAGATTCAATTTGGGATGAAATTAAAACATATCGTTCATATTATCTAAATCAACTTAATTTAAGAAATATTGAACGTATTCCTTATAGTCATTGTCT
>CAVJGK010000116.1:0-4819 GCA_963648895.1 Lachnospiraceae bacterium
ATCTTCTTTTGAGGGTTTAATTTTAAAAAAAGATATCAAATCAACTTTAGTTAATAAATTAGTTGAAAAAGATAAAATTAAATTAGTCAAAAAAGAAAAAATAAGACTTGTTCAAGAAACAGTTGATCATATTGAAGATAATAAATTAACACTTGAACAACAAAATGCTTATGATACCATTTTAAATTCCAATGATAAAATTTTTCTTTTAGAAGGAGTTACAGGATCTGGAAAAACTGAAGTTTATTTACAAGTGGCTAAAAAGATTTTAGAAGAAGGTAAACAAGTATTAATGCTAGTTCCAGAAATTTCTTTAACTTTCCAAATGGTTAAAAGGTTTAAACAAAGATTTGATAATGTCGCGATTTTGCATTCTGATTTAACACCAGGAGAAAAATATGATGAATATCGTCGTATTAAAAATCATCAAGTCAATATTGTAGTTGGAGCAAGAAGTGCGATATTCGCACCTTTAGATAATTTAGGTTTAATCATTATTGATGAAGAACATGTTGAAACTTATAAACAAGAAACGTCTCCTTTTTATAATGCTTTAGAAGTGGCTAAAATGCGTCAAAAATATTATCCTGATTGTAAGATTATTTTAGGAAGTGCCACTCCATCATTAGAAACAAAAATTAGAGCGTTAAAAGGTGTTTATCATCAATTATATTTAACAAAAAGATTTAATTCTTTACCTTTACCGGAAACTAGCATTATCGATATGCTTGATTATCATAATTTAGATAAAGAATCAGTCATCTTTTCTTTGAAATTAAGACAAGAAATTAAAAATGCTTTAGATAATAAAAAACAAGTGATGTTACTTATTAATAAAAGAGGCTTTTCTTCTTTTGTTACATGTCGTAAATGTGGTCGAACCTTAAAATGTCCAACTTGTGGAATACCTTTAGCGTATCATTCAAAAATCAATATGTTAAAATGCCATCACTGCGGATATGTTTCAAAAATGGTGAACGAATGTCCTCATTGTAAGGCTAATATATTTTCTAAAGTCGGCTTTGGTAGTGAAAGAGTTGAAGAAGAAATTAATCGTTTATTCCCCAATGCTAGAACTTTAAGACTTGATTCCGATGTGGCTAGTATTAAATCAAATGTCAAAAATATCATTTCTAAATTTGAAGCACATGAGGCTGATATTTTAATTGGCACTCAGATGATTGCCAAAGGGCATGATTTTAAAGATGTTACTTTAGTTGGAGTTGTCCTTGCTGACTTAGGATTAAATATTCCTTCTTATAAATCATCAGAACGCACCTTTAATTTAATCACTCAAGCTTTGGGTAGAGCCGGCCGTCATGAAAAAGGAGCTAAAGCAATCATTCAAACATATATGCCTAAATCGTATGTTATTTATGATGCTTCGATTCAAGATTATAATCGTTTCTTTAATGAAGAAATGCAAGTTCGAAAGATTAATCAAAACCCACCTTATACTTATTTAACATTAGTTACTTTACAAGGAAAAAATGAACAAGAGGTTATTGATTCTTCTTTTCAAGTGAAAAATTTCTTAGAAGCTAAATTCGCTTCTAAAAATGTGGTAGTGGTAGGACCTAGTGAACCATTTATTATTAAAAATGATGGTAAATATAATAGAAAACTACTTTTAAAATATAAATCATATAATGATGTGAAAGATGTTTTAAAAGATTTAGTAGAAAACATTAATAAAAATAATCGCATTGATGTTATAATCAATGTCGATCCGTATGAAGATTACTAAGGAGGTATTATGGTAATTATTAATTTTTATAGTTTAGATTTTGAATTAGTCGGTAAATTAAATGAAAAAATTCATGAAAAAGTAGCCAATGCATTTGGTATTAAGAATGAAGATTTAATTTTCCAAGCATCTGATTCATTTGTTTTTTATAAAGGTCATGAACAAACTTCATATAATGCTTATATTAAAGTTGAAGCACCTGTTGAACTTTCTTTAGAAGAAGAAAAAGTCGCAGCTATTTTAATGGAAGAAACAAAAGATTATTCAATGCACGTGAGAATCTTATTTACATATTTTGATGAATCTCATTATTATGAAAGAGTAACACGTCAATATCCAGAATTCATCACTACATCAATCGAAACAAAAATTGATGAAGATTATGATGAAGATGGTGAATACACAGAAGATGAAATCTATACCGGAAATATCTTTGTTGAAAATGGTGTTGTCGATGATGACGATACACCTTCTTCAATGGATGAAGCGATGAAAAAATAATATGAAGATCAATATTTTAGGCGCGGGGGCAATGGGCCTATTATATGCCTCATATTTAATAAAAAATAACGATGTTACTTTAATTGAACATCGTAAAGAAACTGTCACTTTTATCTCAAAAAATGGGGTAAATGTAACAACAAATGGTCAAACAACAAATTATAAAATCAACATTGTGGAAACGGGATGTAACCTTCCCCCATGTGATTTATTTATCGTCTTTGTTAAAAATGTTAATACATTTGAAGCAATGAAGGATAATTTATCTTCCATTGACAAAAACACATCTGTTTTAACCTTACAAAATGGTTATGGAAGTGTTGATATTATTTCAAAATTTGTTGATAAAGAACAAATCTTTGTTGGAACGTGCAAACATAATTCTTTAAATTTAGGAAATGGTAATATCGTCCATAGTGCCAGTGGTCCAACCAATATTGGAACTTACTTTGGTGATAAAAAGAAATTACAAGAGATTGTCTCTTGCTTTAATCAATGTGGATTAGAAGCTTATGAAGTAGAAAATGTCAATTATGTCATTTTTGAAAAATTAATTTTAAATGCTTGCACTAATGCTTTATCAGCATTATACAATACTACTTTTAAATCATTATTAGATGATCCTTATGCCTTTGATATAGTTAAAAATATCATTAAAGAAGGCATAGAAGTAGTTAAAAACTTAGGTGTTAATCTTGATTTAAATAAAGAAGTAGAGATATTAAAAAAAATCTTTGGCAATTCTAACGACGGTAAATCAAGTATGTGTCAAGATATCAGTGCCAAAAGAATGACAGAAGTTGATTTTATTAATGGAGCATTATGTACTTTAGGTGATCAATATAATATCGATACTCCATATAATGATTTGATGGTCAAAATGATTCATTTTAAAGAAAACTTAAATAAAAACAGCTAGTTTGAACTAGCTGTTTTTTTATGCGCTGAATGTTAGATTTAATGCCCCACCAGTAGAATTTTCTTTGAAATGTAATTCACATGAAGTTAAAGTTTTAAGAATTTCTTTGGCAATAGGAGAAGAATTGATAGTAGAAGATAAATCAAATGTTAAGATTTTATTTTCGGCATCAAATGATAAATATTCTTCATCACTTGTCACTAAATTTAGATATTCTAATACTTGTTTTTGTTCTTCAGAAGTTAAGACTAATGTACCAATTCGTAAAGATGTCAATTCAGCATTAATTTTATAATTGCTACTTGTTGTTTCTTTAAAAGAACCAACAACAGATATTCTATTGCCATTAATATTAACAATTAATGTTATTTGGAAAGTACCATTTCCAAAGAAAGTATGTAATGATTCTACTTCGATATATGCAATGTCAGTTTTATTAGTGAACGCAATCGATGTACCAATAAATTCCATACTAGAGAAGATTGAATCAAAACTTTCTTTAGTTAAATCGATTTGTATTTGCCCTTTAACTAAATCAGTAGGCAAAGATGAAATATCATAATTAATATAATCAGAAAGAATTCTAGAATGAGTTTGCTTAATTCCAGTATTAGTTTTACTTAATGAAGTTTCATCAATGTCTTTTTTAACTGAATCACTACAATTGTTATAGCCATTGATATAATAAGTTAAAACGCTAGATAAATTAGAATAAGTTGCAATACCTTGAGTAAATGAAGTCATAACATTATTTTTGATACTAGTGTCAATATTTAATGGATAAGTAATACTATTATCATTTGTTTCATTATATAAAAGGGTTTGATAATTAATAGAAAAACCAACTTTTTTATTTTTACCTAATTCTATGGTGAATATTTCTTGATGTTCCATTAATAATGAAGTTAAAAGATTTAATAAAGCTTTAGTATTTTCATCTTCAGTTGAATTCATAATTAACTTAATTAATGAATCTTTATCGAATTTGAAACTTAAATTTGAAGTATCAATATCACAAGTAATTTCTTTTTCTTTAAAATAATTTTCTAAAGAAGAGACATCCATTCTAGAAACACCGTATTTGGTAATTGGGTTATTCAATATTTCTAAATTACCTAAATATCCTTGTTTTAAAGTAAAAATGTAATTAGTTCCATCATCTTCTAAATATAGATTACCTTGAACTCTAGAATTGAATGTAAATACTTTTGCGTTTAATTCTAAATGCAATGTCCCATCATCTAAGAAAGAAACATAACATCCATTAAAAGTTACATTTGGAATAGAAATTTTAGTGACGATATTATAGAAAAGTTCATTTAATTCATAATCTTTTAAAGCAAAATCAATTTTGTAATTATCATTGCTTAATGCTTTATATGAATCTTTATGTAATACTTCAACTATTTCTTTAGGATTATTTTTAATTTCACTTGGAGTATTATCGGTACTATCGTTTAAATTAATCGCTAAATAGATGATTACACCTGCAAGTAATAAGATTATGATTAATAGTAAGATTAATAATATTTTAAAAATTTTTTTGATCATTAATGACCACCTCTAAAAATAATATACCATAAAAAAATAAAATTGCAAAAGGTAGTAAAAAATCAAGAGAAAATATTTTTTTAAGAAAGATAATATTTAAT
>CAVJGK010000117.1:0-4717 GCA_963648895.1 Lachnospiraceae bacterium
TAACATCTATGGAAGTGGAACTTTCCAAAAACCAATGGAAGATTATATTAAAGAACATAATTTAACTAACGTTCATATCATTAATGGAGTAACTTCTTTAGAACCATGTTATTTAAATAGTGATTTATATATTTCTACTTCTTTATATGAAGGACTTTGTTTATCGGTATTAGAAGGAAATTGCTTAAGTGTTCCAACCATTTGGAAAGAAATGGGTGATCCTACTTCATCGATGATTGAAAATGGTGTTAATGGTTATATTATTGATTCACAAGATCCAAAAGATTTCGCTTTAAAAATTATTGAAGTATTATCTTCTAAAGATAAACTAATCGAATTAAAAAAATCTACATATGATTTTGCTTCTATCTATGAAGAAGGATATATCAAAGATATGTGGAAAAAATTCTTCTTAGAACAATTTGATAATATAAAGCATTAATAAAATAAGTTATTTAGCTTTAACTAAAATTTTAAAAATAGACAGTTAATTAATCTTATTATATAATAACTTATGGGTGATTTTATGATTAAGATTTTACATGGTGATATTGTTTTTACTTCTTCTCCATCTAAGTTTGATACTTATGAAGATGGCTATTTAGTAACTAATGATAATAAAATAGTTGGAGTATATAATAAATTGCCAGATGAATATAAAAATGAAAAAATAGAAGATTATCAAAATAAATTAATTATTCCAGGATTTATTGATTTACATGTACACGCTCCTCAATATACTTATAGGGGACTTGGCATGGATTTAGAATTAATCGATTGGTTAAGCGTTAATACATTCCCTGAAGAATCTCGTTATAAAGATATATCTTATGCTTCAAAAGCATATGATATTTTTGTTGACGATTTATTACATTCTTCCACAACTAGAGCTTGTATATTCGCGACAGTCCATAATAATGCGACTATCTATTTAATGGATCAATTAGAAAAAACAGGACTAATAACTAAAGTTGGTAAAGTCAATATGGATAGAAATTGTCCTGATTATATCAAAGAAAGTACATCTCAATCATATTTAGATACTCTTTCTTGGGTAGAAGAAGTGGAAAATAGACATTATTTAAATACTTCTGCCATCCTAACTCCAAGATTTATTCCTTCTTGTAGTGATGAACTATTGGACAAATTAAAACAAATCCAAGTTAAATACCATTTACCAATTCAATCGCATTTATCAGAGAATTTAAGCGAAATTGAATGGGTTAAAAAACTTTGTCCAAAGGCAAAAACTTATGGAGAAGCATATGCTTTACACGGCCTATTTGGTGGGAAAGATGTTCCTACTTTAATGGCCCATTGCGTCTATTCTAGCGATGAAGAATTAAAATTGATGAAAGATAATGGAGTATATATTGTCCATTGCCCTGAATCAAATATCAATGTTAGAAGTGGAATTGCGCCTATAAGAAAATATCTTGATGAAGGATTTAATATTGGACTTGGTTCAGATATCGCGGCTGGGACAACTTTAAACATGTTTAAAGCGATTGAAGAATGCGTTAAATCAAGCAAGATGAGATGGAGAATCCAAGATCAAGGATATAAATATTTATCTGAAGCGGAAGGATTTTATCTGGCTACTAAGGCAGGAGGATCATTCTTTGGTAAAGTAGGATCTTTTGAACAAGATTATGAATTTGATGCAGTAATTATTGATGATTCAAGAATGAGACATCCAAATAAATTATCTTTAGAAAATAGAATTATAACTGCAATATATCTATCTGATGAAAGAGATATTGTTGGAAAATATGTCCAAGGAAAGAAGATTTTATAACATGAAACAAACTATATCAAAAGATATGGTGCCGGAAGGATTTAGCCTTTCTTTAGCGCTAGTGGATTCTTTACCTGTTATCTTTTTTGGACTAGCTAGTATCATCTTAGGCTTATCATTTTCTAGTATTATATTTATTGTCGGTGCCATTATAACTTTTATATCTGGATTAATAAAAGTTATTTGGAAAATAATAGTCGCACTTAACAAGAAAAACATCTGGTGGATGTTTATTCAAATGCGTATTGTTATGCCTATTGGATTTATCATCATGATTATAGGATTTATTATTGCTTGTTTTTCTTCTTCAATTAGTGTTTTCTTTTCTTCTTTATTAAATCCTATATGTTTGATATTTTTAATCTTAGGATTTATAGGCATGATAATGATGGTAGTATTCGCGATAAAACTAGATTCAAGTAATCCTAAATCAAACTGGATTGAACAAATTTGTAATGGAATATCTCAAGCTTGTTTCTTTATAGGATTCTTAATTGCTTTTTTATTAAAATAATTTAATAAGTACACACAATATGAAATGGTTGTATACCACTTTGAAGTGTGTACTTTTTTGATATAAACTATACCTTAAAGGGTATAAAATAAACTAAATTTATCAAATTATACCTTAAAGGGTATAAATGTAAAACTTGATATTGTTATTATACCTAATAGGGTATAAAATAATAATAGGTGATATTATGAATGATGTTGGAAAATTTGTAAAACAAAAAAGAAAAGAAGCAGGTCTTACACAAGTGGAATTCGCCATGCGTTCTGGACTTGGATTAAGATTTGTAAGAGAACTAGAACAAGGTAAAGAAACTTTAAGAATGGATAAAGTTAATGTAGCTTTATCAATGTTTAACGCAACTTTAGTTCCAGGTAAAAAGGAAGATTAACATATGGCTGAATTAAGAACATGTTATGTATATGTTAATAATATATACGCAGGAATTTTAAAAGAAACTAGTGATGGATATTCTTTTTCTTATGATGAAAAATACTTAAAGTTAGAAGGAGCAAAAGGCGTATCTTTGACCCTACCTTTAAGGAGTGAAGAATATACATCCAATACTTTATTTCCATTTTTTGATAATTTAATTCCTGAAGGTTGGTTATTAAATATTGTCACCAAAAATTGGAAATTAAATCCAAATGATCGTTTTGGATTATTATTAGTAAGTTGCAAAGATCCAATTGGTAATGTGACAATTAAAGGAGAATTATTATGAGGTGTTTATGCTGTAATAAAGAACTTACTTCTAAAGATATTTCTTATTGGCATAAATCATGTATCAATAAATTCTTTCAAGAAGAACAAATACCATCTTTAGATTTAACAGATGAAAAATTAAAACAAATAACAAAATCTAATATTGAAATGGGTTATACAGTTCCAGGTGTTCAAAAGAAATTATCCTTAAATCTTAGTTCTACTAAAAATAATAAAAGATTAACAATAGTGAATTATCCTTGTGGATATATTTTAAAACCGCATGTAGATGATTTTGAATGTCTACCAGAAGCTGAATTTTTAATTATGTCTTTGGCAGATATGGTTAATATTAAAACTGTTCCTCATGGTTTAATTAAATTAGAAAATAGTGAAATGGCGTATATTACCAAAAGAATAGATCGAATTATAAATAAAGACGAAATATCTTTTATTGCAATGGAAGATTTTTGTCAATTGGGATTAAAACACGCTAATGATAAATATCATGGAACTTATGAAAAATGTGGTCAAATCATTTCTTCTTATTCTTCCCAAGTAGGCTTGGATTTAAGTGAATTATTTTATCGATTAATATTTTGCTTTATCGTCGGTAATTCAGATATGCATTTTAAAAATTTCTCACTTATTGAAAATAATGGAAAATATATGTTATCTCCAGCTTATGATTTACTACCAGTCAATGCCATTATGGTTGAAGATAAAGAAGAAGTAGCGTTAACTTTGAATGGTAAAAAACAAAATTTAAGAAAAGGTGATTTTATAAAATTTGGTCAGTCCATTGGCCTAAATGAAAAATCAATGAATAAGATGATTTTATATCTTATTGGCTTTGAAGATAAATTTATAAATGAAGTTTCTTTATCTTTGATTAATGATAAACAAAAAGAAAACTTAATTAACATTATCAAAGATAGAGTTTCACGCTTAAAATAGGAGGCTTATATGTATCAATTACATCACTTAAAAGGAAATACTTATTATATTGATGGACCAACTAATATTGGTGTATATGTGTTAAATGAGCAAAATGATGTTTGTCTCATTGACTGCGGTTCTTCTGCCGATGCGCCATATATTGATCAAGTATTAATAGACAATCATTTCAATTTAAAATATTTAATCTTCACCCATTGCCATGCAGATCATTCAGGAGCTTGTACATATTTAAATGAAAAATATCATCCTAAGATGATTGCCAGTAAAGTAGAAAGAGGATTTTTTAGAGATCCTAAATTAGATATTGGTTTCCTTTATGGAGGTTATCCTCTTGATGAATATGATGGCAAATTAATGCATATTGAAGAAAATGATGAAATATATGGACTTAGTGAAATACCTGAAGGTTTAACTTTCTTTCATCTACCAGGCCATCATTATGGCATGATAGGTATTAAAACAATTGATGAAGTATATTTTGTCGCAGATACATTGGGTTCTATTTCTTTAATTGATAAACAACATATATTACTTATATATGATGTTAAAGGCTATATTAATTCTCTTGATTATGTTGCTTCTTTAGATGGAAAAATTGTTGTTCCTTCCCATAGTGAAGTAACTACATCAATTAAACCGGTTGTAGAATATAACCAAGAAAAAGTAAGTGAGATTATTTCTTTATTGTTAGATTATTTAAAAACTGAACATAACTGCGTAGAATGCACCGCTTATATATTTGA
>CAVJGK010000118.1:0-4660 GCA_963648895.1 Lachnospiraceae bacterium
CCTAGTCCATAAATATGTTCATCGACTTCTCTAGATAGATAATGATAAGAACCTTTACCTAATTCATTTTCAAAATTGTATGCGATAATTTCGCGGTCTTTGAATAATAGTTTGCCATTTTTATAATAACTTAAAAAGAAGTTATTTAAATCAACTTTGATGGTAATATCATCAATTGTGAATTCATCTTCTTTTTCTTGAATTAATAATTCTAAATTATCAGTAGATAATCTATTTCTACCAGTTTTTGGCATAGTAGAAGTACCAGGACAAATAGAAAAAGTAGGGAATAAATCTTCCTTTGATTTATAAACTGCGACTCTTAACATATGGTTAAAAAAGTCTAATTGAACAAACTTATTATCGCAATAATAAATTCTAGAAGAAGGGGTTTTAGATACTAATTTAAATACGTGGTTATATTTCATTTTGGATCTCCTTTAAAAGTGTTTTTAATTAAAGGTAAATAATTTATATGACTCATTTTAGTATTATTTAATTTAAAACGTAATACTTTGTGCTTAGATTTATTCCAAGATGGTAAATTATTGGAATTTGGATTACCAGTTTTAATAAATGATGCAAAATAATTAACCATTAATAAAGATACTTTATTATCATCATTATCATATGGTCTCCAAGATTTATCTAAGGTATTAAAAGCATATCTTAAATCACAAGAATGGAAGGCTAAATTATTATCACCCTTGGCGTTAACATCAAAATAATAACAATAACAATTATTTTTAGAAGCATATTTTCTTGCCATAATGGCTAAAATAACAGTAAACATATCATTATTTGTAAAACCAATAATAGTAGGTATTTCAATTTTTTGTTTAAATAATTCTTCTTGTGATTTGTCTAAATAATAATGATCAATCATCGTCATTGTGGATATTTGATTATCTTTTCTTTTAGGTTTAATTATTTCTAAAGCATCAAAGATTTTTTTAGGTTCAAGTAATCTAAATTCTTCAAGTGTTTCACATCCACATTCTTTCATGACTTCTTTCCAATAAGATCTTCTTTCTTCCACGGGTTTTGGAGTGGCCATAGAAGGGAATTTACCTCCTCCTGACATCATAATTGCTTTATTAAATAAACCTTTACACTTAGAAGAAAGTAACATTACTTGGATGGACATCGCCCCAGCTGATTGACCCATAATAGTGACATTATTAGGATCACCTGAAAAATCTTTAATATTATGTTTAACCCAGTTTAAAGCAACTACTTGATCATCGAAACCAAAATTGCCATCATGATGATATTCTTTAAAAATATCTTCATGACAGAAATAACCAAATACTCCGACTCGATATTGAATAAAGACAGTAACAATACCTAATTTTGCATATATTTCACCATCAAAGGCGGATTCGGAATTCGCTCCTGAATCAAATCCTCCTCCATGAATAAATACAAGTACTGGATGATTATTTCCTTCTTTAGGAGTATAAATATTTAAATTAAGACAATCTTCGGAATAAGAAAAGGTAATTCCTTCACGGAACTCTTTATGATAAAACATTCTTTCAGGTACTTCTAAATGCGCGTAATAGCATCTTTTTTGAATGCAAGCATCTCCCATTTTTAATGCATTAAAATCTCCTAAAAAGGAGATTTCTTCTGCATATTTAAATCTGGAAGCTTTGGCAAAAGGAATACCTAAATAAACATTGCAATATTTCCTTTCAATGCCATTAATAGTACCTAATTTTGATTTTAGGCTAACCATTATTGTTCTTCACCACCAATTGTAATTTCATTGTTTTGTACTTGTTTTGCAAGTAACGCTTCTTTTTCAACTTGTAATTCATCAGTTTTCTTTTTATTTAAACCATAGATGAATAATAAGACAAGTCCCATTAATAAGAATAAGACTGCAGGAATAATTGTAGCCATATAATACATGACATTTAATGTTGATGAAGTTTGTACGGCTCCTGCACCTGATTTATAATTCATACCAATTAAAGCGCCGTTAACTGCAACAGCTGCGACAACTTGACCTAATTTTCTAAAGAACATAAATACAGAATAAGAAGATCCATCATTTCTTAAACCAGTTTTAACTTCAACTTCATCGATAGCATCAGTGGCTAAAGCCCACATTTCAAGAGTGATAACAGATAGACCAATACCGCTTATTAAACAGAATACTAAGAATAATGCTGGAACTTTCATAATAGGTTCTTTTAAGAAGATTAAAATGAAGTTAGGGATAGATGCGAGTAAAGCACCTACTACGCATAATTCTTTTTTACCATATTTTTTAACCCATTTACCAGCGAAGAACATAATGACAACCATTGGTCCATATGTACAAGCTTGAGAAGCTAAATTCATCCAGTTTGCGCTGAATAAGTCATTGAATAAATAAGTGTAGAATGATTGAGTAAACATTTGACCAGCAAGGAGTAATAATCCAACTAAACATACTGCGACAAATGATTTATTTCTTAATAGAGTTTTAGCGATTTTCCATGTTTCACCTTTTTTATGTTCAGAAGGTTTCGCAATAACTCTTTCTTTGTTATTTTTATAAGCGACAAATAATAAGATACATCCTGCAATTGCTAAAATACTAACACCAATAATGATAGGTAAATATTGAACTTGAGTTAATTGTTTACCATTTTCACCAATGATTGGATTACCAGATTCATCAAATAATTTTTTAGAATAAAACATTGTAAGAATTAAAATAGGCATTGATCCTAAAGCTGCACCAGCAGATCTAAAGACTGATAATTTATTTCTTTCTTTAGCATCGGTAGTAACAACGCTTGCTAATGAACCATATGGAATTTGATGGACTGTATAAATCATACCAAATAAGATATAAGTTACGGCAGCATAGATATAAATGCCAACACCCATTTTTTCAGCAAGTCCACTCCAAGGTAAGAACATTAAGATAGTTGAAATACCTAATGGAATCGCGACCCATTTCATCCATACTCTGTATCGACCTTCTTTGCCAGGTTTTCTAATATCAACAATTCTTCCCATGATTGGGTCATTAATCGCGTCCCATATACGAGCGAAGATAAACATTAACATGATGAATAAAGGAGTTAAACCTAAAATATCTGTGTAATATTTTTGTAAGATAGTGGTAACAGTAGAGAAACATAAACAGCCAGCAAAATCACCTAATGCATAACCGATATAATCTTTTCCTTGTAAACCAGAAGTTTGTGCGATGTAACTACGAGATGTGTTTACATCTTTTTGGTTTTCATTTTCCATATTATTTTTCCTTTCAAGGATATACCTTATAAATTTATAATATCGCAAATGAAAGCGCTTTACCAGTTTTAGACATTTTTTGAAATATATTTTTTAAGCGACTTAAATAATTATGTTAAAATAGCCAATATTATCGAAAAATAAAGAAAAATTAATCTTTATAGTTAATATAAAAAGGCTCATTTTGAGCCTTTAAAGTTATTTAGATATTAATGAAATGAAAGAATTAATTTCTTCTTTAGTCATTCCACCATTTTCTAGATATGTTTTGGCATTTTCTACAAGGTTTATAGTATTTAAATCAACATTTTCAATACTGCCATATAGACATTCAACAAATGAATCAAAATATAAAGACACTACGGCGTTATATTTTTCTGGTGTTTTTTCTAAAGAGATTTTGTAATAGTTATAATAAGTCATCATATAATCTTGTTTCATTTCGTTATATGTAGCTCCTGCTAAAGCTTCAATTAAGAAACAAACAAAGCCAGTTCTATCTTTACCTTCCATACAATGAACATAATAAGGTCCTTGATGTGATAACATATATTTAAATCCTGTTACTACCTTTGAAGCATAATCAGGAGTTGAATATCCTGAACCCATTGATAATAAAACCATTTTGTCGTTTTCATATAAATTCTTAGTATAAGTAGAATCAAAATCTTCTTTTTCAAAATAAGAATTAATAGTTGTTTCTTTATCGGCTAGATCAATAACACAATTTATTGAATTTTTTTCTAATAATGAGTCAGTGATTTTAGCGCGACAACGAGAATTATCAACTGGTGAAGCACCTCGATAAATTAAATTATCTTTTAATAAACCACCTTTTAAAACTCTAAAATTTGAAAATTCTTCATCGCTAGTATAACTGCTTCTATCAGTAGAATAAGATTGACCTAATGCTTGTTGAGTATAAAGATATTTACCACTTTCATTTAAAGTAATAGTGACTAAATCAGAAGAAGATAAATTAGCTTGTTCCCATATGCCTAAGTTATTATAAGTAACAGTTAAATATTCATCACTAGGATAAGCGACCAATACTGGTTCACCATTTTTAACATAATAGCCATTAAAATATGGAACATCTGTTAAATTAAATCCGTTGCTAAAAGAGATATTGACACTATCACCAAGGGTGAAACCTAAATCATTAAAAGAATCAATCGAAGTTAAAATAGTCGCTGATTTAAAAGTAGTATTTTCCTCAATGGCAGAATTTTTTAATTCGACTTTATTTCCACATGAGACAATACCTGCAATTAATACTAAAGATAATAAACATGTAGTAGATTTTTTTATAATGTTCATGTTAACACCTCCATTTATGCTTTAATTATATAATATAATTATATTTTGTCAAATTATGGAAAACAAAGGAGGAACTTAATCT
>CAVJGK010000119.1:0-4630 GCA_963648895.1 Lachnospiraceae bacterium
CACTAAAACAAGTTACATTTATATTTTATCAATTTTTATGCTTAGTTTAAGGTTAGCCAAATAAATATAGTAAATATATTTATAATAAAGGTTCAATTTTCGTTTTTAAGTAAATGTTTATTGAAAATTATATTATACAATGTTATTATTTAACCGCTATTGAAGAAATTGGCCTTTATAAAAATTATTATTAGGAGGAAATTTAATGGATAAACTATTTAAAGCAATCGGTGGATTTTTCAAAAAAATCTGGGAATGGATTAGACAAACAGCATGGGTTCAACCATTACTTATTGTTGGTATTATCTTTGGTTTAATCTTCTCTATCAATCCAATCATCAACGCAATCCAATCAGCAGTCAATGCAAGCAATGATGGTGAATTCTATTACAATCATAGAGTTGAATATAGAGAATTATTCGGTGATTTAACAACTAGCCAATGGGGTACAGATGCAGGTAAAGATTATTACCCATATGCAGCTAAATTAAACAAAAATAGTGGCGACTCATTAGTTATCTTCATTGATGGTTCTACTACATTAGAAGATGCAGTTGCTAGTTTCTATTCAAATCATTCAAATATTAATTTATACGTTGTAGATTTCTCTACTACAGAAAATCAATATTCAAATTGGAATACAACAGATGAAGAATACACAAACGATTCTGCTGCAAACTACAAATATCATTTATTAGGAACTCTTTCAGATAAATACAACGGTGAAACTGATTCTTCATATTGGAGAAAAGATTATAACGAATCTTTCAAAGAACAACACGGTTACAGCGTTTTATTCCCATCATTCAACAAAGACAACACAGATAACTTATATGATACTAGTGCAGATAGATCTTCTGCTTCTAGTGATTTATATCTCCCATGTGCAGTTAAATTCCACAATGATGAAATTGTCGATATGAGACTTGCTTCTTCATCCTCATGGACTTCATATAACACATCAGATGATTCAAGTAAAACAAACATTGATATCTTAACTGATATGTGGGATGGTGTCAAAATATCTGAATAGTTACATTCAAAAAGAAGGTTCACTTCAAAATTGAGCCTTCTTTTTTGTTGTTAAAATTAAAAATTATATTTATTCTTACCTAATGCAAAAGTCAAATAATGAGGAATGGTTATAATATCTCCTTCTTGAGATACATTATAATCCCCAATCTTTATTAATTTAGTATGGCCATAATGTTCAGGATGTGACATAACAGTTTTACTTGATTTAGTATTACCGGTTTTAGTTTTAGCTTCAATTAAAGTCGCATATCCCTCATATGCGATAACAAAATCAATTTCTAAACCACTTTCTTTAGCGAAATAAAATGGAGTAATATTTGCTTTATTTAATGAATCAAAAACTAAAGCTTCGTATATCGCGCCTTTTCCTTGGCCTAAATTTCCTTGATTTATTGCCGCAACTGTCTCAATTCCATACATCGATGTAACTATTCCAATATCTTCTGGAAATAATTTAAATTGAGATTCTATCCTTTCTCCACTTAGAGGTAAAGAAGGAACGCTGACATTATAAACTTTAGATACAATATGTGCTTGTTTTAAATATTCAATCGCATCATTTTTATCATACGATAGATTTCCTTGAACTTTAGAAACAACAAATCTTTTATTATCTTTCGATAAAAAAGTTGGTATCAATTCAAAAACGGATTGAATTCTAGATACTTCAGAAGGTTTAAAAACAGGTTCACCTTTTTTATTTTTTCTTCTTCCAAAGTCACTCTTCATATCAAAAATAAGACTATTTAAAACATTATATGCATCTACTATTTTTTTGCTATTGATATATGTTTCTATTACTTTTGGAAATCCTCCAATACACGCATATTTTAAAAATAAGTTTTTATACAATTGATGAATATTTTCCGGAATAGGTTTCTTTTGAAAAAAGAAATCAACTAATTGATTAATTTGTTCTTCTTTATAGCCTAGTGCCCATAAAAATTCTTCAAAATCCATTGTTTTCATATTAAAGACTTGTTCATAGCCTGTTGGTGCAGGAGTTGCATCTCCTATAACATAGCCATTAATGCCTAAATATGATCCACTTCCAATGACATTATATCTTCCATCTCTTTTAAAATTTTTAAAAGATAATCTAGCTTTAGGACAATCTTGTATTTCATCAAAAAATATTAAAGTCTTATCAGGTTCAATTTTTTTATCAGGAAATCTTAAAGAGATATTAGAAATGATTGTATCAACGTTTAAATCATTTTCAAAATCTAAACAATATTCAGGATTAGACCAAAAGTTTATCTCTAATAAGTCTAAATTATTACGTTTAGCAAATTCAACTACAGTTTCAGTCTTTCCACATTGTCTAATTCCTACGATTAAAGCAGGTGTTTTATCCACTTTAGAAAGCCATTTATCTAACATGTCATCAATTTTTCTTTTAAAATACATAAAAAAACTCCTATTAATTAACCTTTCTATTAAAAGATTAATAAATTCGGAGCGACTTTTCAATAAAATTTAACAAATTCCGAGTGAGTTTTACTCAAAAATTAACAAATTCCAAGTGACTTTTTATTTTTTCTTAAAATAATCAACTACTACAGGAGGAACAATACGGGAAATATCGACCCTATTCTTATATAGTTCTTTGACCGCAGAACTTGAAATAAATCCCTTACCTTCACTGGCAAGTAAGAATATAGTTTCAATTGAATTATCAATATATTCATTAGTTGTAGCGAGTTGAACTTCATATTCAAAATCAGAAACCGCACGTAAACCTCTAATAAGGACATTACATTTTAATTCTTTTGCTTTTTTAACAACTAATCCTTCAGTATAAACAACTTGGACATTTTTTAATTTTTCACAAGCTACTTTACACATATTTATCTTTTCTTCAATATTGAAATAATATGTCTTTTTAGGATTGATTGAGATACATACATATAATTTATCAAATAATTTACTAGCTCTAGTAATAATATCCAAATGACCATTGGTCAAAGGATCAAAACTACCAGGATACATTGCAATTTTCATATTCTTATTTCCTCCAATAAACATTTACATGGATTATTCCATATTTATATGATTTTCTTTTAACAAAGCGTTCATCATCGCCAAAATCAATATCGCATTCTTTGACGATAATCGCATCATCTTCTAACATATCATTATCAAATAAGAAGTTAACTATTTCATCATAACATTCTTTCATCTTATAAGGTGGATCTAGATAAACTAATCCATATTTTTTATCCTTATTTTGATTTAAAAAATCTTTGTATTTACCAAAATAAATAGTTGTCTCTTCTTCAATTTTAATATTTTTAATATTTAATTTAATCGTATTAATCGCATTTATATTTGCATCAACAAAAGTCGCAGATCTTGCCCCGCGTGATAAAGATTCAATTCCTAAAGCACCAGATCCTGCGAATAAATCTAATACATTCTTATTAGGTATATAAACACTCAATGCTGACATTAGCCCTTCTCTAACCCTATCGGTGGTAGGTCTAGTTGTTTCAACACTTGGTGCTTCTATTTTTAAATGGCGATATTTTCCTCCAATAACTCTTAACATTATTTACACGTCCCCATATGTCCTTTAAATAAATCAATCAAATTATATTGAAGATATTTTAAAGGTTCGTTTACTTTATTTAATAATTCTGTATACTCTTTTACAACTTCATTAGTATCTAAAGCATATTTTGCAAAATATAAATCCCTTTGCAAAGTGCTTAGTTCTTTACTTCCTTCTTGATAATGGTTTAATCCATTTGAATAAGCAAGTTCTGCTTTTTGAAATTCGATTGATAATTTATTAACCTCTTCATCGTTTTTCATTTTTTCTTCAGCGATAAGAAGATTTTTATAATCTTCACTGGATTTTATTTTGTTAGCTAATTCATCTATAAGTTCATGTATATCGCTCATAAAAACCTTCCTTAAAGTATATGTTAATTATACTAAAACAAGTTTATTTTTACTATAAACTTTGATAAAATAATCCCGGGTGATATTATGTTTAAAATTGTAAAAGACAATGAATCTTCATTAAGAGAAAAATCTCTTCCTGTAGTTATGCCTTTAAGTAAAGAAATAGAAAAATTAGTTCTCGACATGGTCGAATATTTAAAATTAAGTCAAGATGATGAATATGCTTCCAAACATCATATTAGATCTGGTGTTGGGCTTGCCGCTCCTCAAATTGGTGTCAATAAAAGAATATTTGCAGTTTATTATACTTCAGGAGATAAAACTATCCAATATGGTTTAGTCAATCCTAAAATTGTTCAAAATTCATTAAGAAAAGTCGCAATCCAAGGTGGAGAAGGTTGTTTATCAGTTGATGATGATCATAAAGGCTATGTCTATCGTTATGATAAGATTGTTATGAAAGCTTATGATGTTCTTACTAAAAAAGAAATTACAATTACTGCGAGAGGATATGATGCGATTGTATTACAACATGAATACGATCATTTAAATGGTACTCTTTATTACGATCACATCGATAAAGAAAATCCTGAAAAAGTAATTCCTAATTCATATCTTATTTAAGTTTAAACAATAATTTATTTTACTAACGTAAATATTTTCTTTAATATTTATTTCTTTTAAG
>CAVJGK010000120.1:0-4610 GCA_963648895.1 Lachnospiraceae bacterium
TTGGATAGGAATGAATGGTCATATTTGGAGCGTAGACCGGTTTACCCAATGCGTTTGCAAGATGTTGTGCAAACCCTTCTGAATGAGAGCCGGTATTGCAAGACAGCAATCTAACTACCTTTGCCTTTTTTAAAACCCGGTTGCTTTTTGTTCATCTTTGCTTTTTTCCACGATAGCTTCGCAACCAATAAACTAAAGATGATGTAGCTATATTGTATTTAGAAGCACATGCTCTTATTGGAATTTTATTATCAATCTGATCGTTGACAATTTCGAGCTTTTCTTTTTCTGTGTACAGATGATATGGTTTATTGTTCATTGTAACACCTTCTATATGTAGAATTACAAAAAAAGTAGAAGTATCAATCCTTTAATACTGTCTACTTTAAGGTTACCAGTGTAGTTTCTAAAAGAAGTTGATAATACAAATGTTCATAAAAAATAAAAAGTGATATACTCTTGTTAAAGGGATTTGGAAAAGATTATGGACTATCCAAAGATGATAAAGGAATACCGCGAAAAGTTTTTTATTTCGCAAACTGATTTAGCAAAGATTTTACATGTTTCATTTGTAACAGTTAATCGTTGGGAAAATGGACATTTTGAACCTACCCTTAAGTGCAAAAGAGAATTGAATAAGCTCTTTAAGAAAGCACATATGGTGGAGGAATAATCAAAATGGATCTACTTCCTGAACAATTGGCGCGAATTAAAATAGACAAACAACTTAACGATGCTGGTTGGGATATTGTTAATCGAGACGAATATATTCCTAACCATGCAGAAGCAATAAGAGAAGCTTTAATGTGCGGAACCACTGAAAGCGACTATCTTTTATTTATTGATAACAAAGCCATAGCAGTAGTTGAAGCAAAGCGTGAAGAAAATCCACTTGGCGGAGATGTTGCTAAACAAGCTGAAGATTATGCGTGTGGACCAAAAAATTGGTATGGTTTATGGCGAGAAGGCATGATTCCTTTAGTTTATTTAGCTAACGGAAAGAAAATATTATTTAAAAACTTGCTTAATCCAGATAGCGATTATGAAGAAATAGATAAAATGCATTCTCCAAAAAGAATGTTAAAGATTTTAGGCGAAACATCAAAATTTGGCGCTCTTCCTAGAATTGAAAAGAAAGGCTTAAGAGATTGCCAATACAATGCAGAAGTATCTTTTGAAAATTCACTAATTGAAGGCAAAAAGAAATCGTTAGCAGTTTTAGCGACAGGATCTGGCAAAACATATTTAGCTTGTTTAGCTTCTTATAGATTACTTAATTTCACATCAACTGATAGAGTTTTGTTTTTGGTTGATAGAAATAATCTTGCTAAGCAAACAGAAAGTGAATTTGCTACTTTTGATCGAACTGAAAACGGAATGACTTTAAGCTCACTTTATTCAATCAATAGATTAAAAAAGAATGAAGATATCAAAGGTGATGTTGTTATTTCTACTATTCAAAAATTATTTGCAGTTTTAACTGGTAACAATATTATTGATGATGGCGAAGATGAATCAGAAGATTTCTTTAAGGACGATTCTCAAGAACCTGCAGTTGAATTAGGCGATACTTTAACTCTTTCACCAGATTATTTTAAATTCATTGTCATTGATGAATGTCATAGATCGATTTATGGAAAGTGGAGAGCAGTATTAGATTATTTTAGTGGTGCTATTGTTTTAGGGCTAACCGCAACGCCAACTCCTGAAGCTTATGCCTTCTTTGACGATAATGTTATTGAAAAATATACTTATGAAGATTCAGTTTTAGATGGAGTCAACGTTCCATTTAGAATTTACGATATTAGAACAAAAAGGAGTCAGCAAGGAGGGGAAATTAAATCTGGTACAGAACTTGTTGAAATAACAAAGAAAAACGGCAACAAAGGTAGCGTTACTCCAAGTGGAACTGTTATCTATGATAAAAGAGCGCTTGATAGAACAGTTATAGATAAGAATCAAATTAAAGAAGTTCTTACTGCTTATAGAGATTCAATTTATACAGATTTATATCCTGAAAGAGATAATGACTGGAATTATATTCCAAAGACTCTTATTTTTGCTAAAAGCGATAAACATGCCGATGATATAGTTGAAGCAATAAAAGATGTTTTTAAAGAAAAATTTAAAGATGAAAAGTTACCGGATGGATTTGTTCAAAAAATTACATATTCAGCTGGCGATTCTACTCAATTAATTAAGAATTTTAGAATTGATAAGAATTTCCGCATTGCTGTTACAGTTACTTTAGTTGCAACTGGAACTGATATTAGGCCTTTAGAAGTTGTCATGTTTATGGCTGATGTTAGGTCTGATGTTCTTTATACTCAAATGAAAGGTAGAGGATGTAGAACCATCAATGACGACAAATTGAAAGAAGTAACTCCAAATGCCAATCATAAGGATTGCTTCTATGTTGTTGATACAATTGGTGTAACTGAAAGCGAACATATCATTCCAAGGATTAGACCAAATTCGAATAAGAAATTATCTTTGAAAGATTTATTAGAACACTTATCGCACGGTGAAGTATCTGATGAAAATTTTGTTTTATTACGAGATTATTGCGCATCAATTACAAACCAATATAAAAACAACCCGTTATTCAGCAAACATCTTGATGAGTTTATTGCTGATTATGGTTATTCGCCATTAGTGATTTCCGAGAAGATTAAAAATGCGATTGATGAAGGAACTTTGCCTCCTTATGAATCTCCATCAGAAGATAACAGTGTAAGACTATCTCTAATTTCAAGTTTAATATCAAACAATAAAGCTAAAGATAAATTATTAGAACTTAAAAAAGGATATTATGTCTTTGCTCCTGATACTCCAGACGAGCTTATCTATAAAGGATTTTCAATTGAGACAGCTAGAAAATTCATTGATAACTTTGAAAAATATATAGATGAGCATAAAGACGAAATTGAAGCGTTGAGAATTATTTATAATTCTGAGAATAAGTCAATAACGTATTCTATGCTTCAAGAATTACAAGATAAGTTATATTCAGCGGATAGACAATTCTCACCGTATTTTATTTGGAAAAATTATAAACGAATTGACACTGATGGAAATGTTGATGAATTGGATATGACTAGAAACGTTAACGCTCTTACAAATCTTATTCAGATTGTTAGATATGCTTTTAAGAAAAATGATCAATTATTTAGCTTATTGGGTGTATTTAATCAGAGGTTTAATCTTTATGTCGGAACTAAAAATAGGGAATTTGAATTATCTAAAGCACAACGAAAGATTATGTACAAAATTGCGGAATATATAGTTGAAGATGGTTCAATAACCGCAAATGAATTAAATAGCATTGATGCAGATTTATGGAGACAAGGCGTTGGTTCCTTCGGAATGCCCGTCTTTATTCAAGAAATGCAAATGATGCCTAAATATATAATAGGAGCTTAATTTTATGGCAAATGAACAAACACTAATTAAAAAAGTAGATGGTATAGCAAATGTTCTTGCTTCGGCAGGTGTTGGTTATACAGATTATTTAACTCAACTTACTTATATTCTTTTTCTAAAAATGGATGCTGAAAAAGAAGAATTAGGCTTAGGAAGTAAAATACCAGAAGGATACAAATGGAAAGATTTTGCCACTTTAACAGGCGAAGATCTTGTTGAAAAATATGAAGAAATATTGAAAGAACTTTCTAAACAAGATGGAATTATTGGAACAATCTTTACAAAAGCTACTAACAAAATAGATAGACCAGTTCATCTTGAAAAAGTTATTTCTATGGTTGCAGAAAATAACTGGTACATGATGGAAGGTGATTTTAAAGGTGCCTTATATGAATCAATTCTTGAAAAGAATGGATTAGATAAAAAGAGTGGTGCAGGACAATACTTCACTCCTAGACCTTTAATTAAAGCTATTGTTGATTGTGTTAATCCCAAGATAACTGAAACAGTAGCTGATCCAGCATGTGGTACTGGTGGATTCTTACTATCTGCTTATGAACACATGAAGGACCAAAGCCATGAAATCGCTAAACAAAATTTCTTAAGAAACAATGCGTTTTTTGGCGCTGATAACACATCTTTAGTTGTTACAATGGCTTCAATGAATCTTTATTTACATGATATTGGCGTTGATAAAAGCCCTATTGTTTGCCAAGATTCATTAATTGATAAATCAGATAAAATGTTTGATGTTATCTTAGCAAATCCACCTTTTGGAACTCGTCCTCAGGGTAGCGTTGATGTTTCATCAAACAGACCTGAGTTTGAAAAGACTTCTGATAATCAGGTTAATTTCTTACAACATATTATGTCCATTGTTAAAACTGGTGGTAGAGTTGGTGTCGTTCTTCCTGATAGCGTTTTAACTGACATTGGTGCTACAGCAAGAGTAAGAAGAAAATTGCTTGATGAATTTAATTTGCATACAATCTTGAAACTTCCTACAGGCATTTTCTACGCACAAGGAGTCAAGACAAATGTTTTATTCTTTGAAAAAGGTAAACCAACCAAAGAGATTTGGACTTATGATTATAGAACTGGTATCAAGCATACTTTGGTGCAAAATCCTTTGAAGCGTAGTAATTTAGATGATTTTGTTAATTGCTACTGTGAAGGACACTTTGAAG
>CAVJGK010000121.1:0-4551 GCA_963648895.1 Lachnospiraceae bacterium
CAAGTAAAACAGATACATATGGTGAAGATATTAAGGCAGAATCATTATTAGAAATTGTAAAGAATATACTAAAAGGAGCATAAAAGATATGGATAAAGTTATTTTATATTTTGGGTATGTAATGTTCTTCATTATTTTACTATATATAGCATTCTATTTATTATCATATTTGTTTATTTGCTTAGGCGAATCTCTTAAGAAAGCGAAACACAAAAACGATATAAATGTAGATTCTAATTCAAATGATGATAAAATAGATAATGATATTAAATTGAGTAAAATTAGAATTATGGTTGTTAATGCTTATGAAGGATTATATAGAGTTTTAGTTTTTACAACAGGAAGAATCCCTTGCAATTGGTTAAGAAAATTTATCTATAAATACGTTTTTAAAATGAATATTGACAAGAATGTTGTTATACATAAAGGCGTAGAAATTCGGGGGGGGTATAAAATTTCTATTGGTAAAGGTACAATAATAGGTGATGATTGTCTTCTTGATGGTAGAGGTGGATTAGTAATTGGTGAAAATGTTAATTTTTCTTCTAGAGCTTGTATTTATACAATGCAACATGATTATCAAGCACATGATTTTAAAGGAATAAGTGGAAGAGTTATTATTGGTGATAGAGCATGGATTTCTTGTAATTCAACTGTTCTTCCTGGAGTAACTATTGCAAATAATTGTGTTGTTGCAGCCGGTGCTGTTGTCTCTAAAACTTTAGAGAAATCAGGATTATATGGTGGTATACCAGCAAAATTTTTAAAAGATAGAACTGATAAATTAGACTATGAGTTTAAAGGTTATAGTTGTTGGTTTTTATAAAAAGATAGGAGTGTGTTATTATGGAAGATGAAGATTATAAATATGGAGTTGATGATTTAATCAAAAGATATCCAGAACTTGATGTTTGTAAAGAATCTATTGTTGATGCTTTTGATGTTTTAAAAGAATGTTTTAAAAGTGGCCATAGACTTTATATCGCAGGTAATGGTGGATCTTGTAGTGATGCTGAACACATTGTTGGGGAACTTATGAAGGGCTTCAAGAAAAGAAGACATCTTTCTATTGATGAATGTAAAAGACTTGTTGAAATAGATTCTCTTAGAGGAAAAGAATTAGCCGATTCATTACAATGGGGATTTCCTTGTATTGCATTAGATTCTCATCCTGGATTAAATAGTGCTTTTACCAATGATGTTCCTAATGGTGGACTTATGACTTACGCTCAACAATTAAACGTATTAGGAAATAAAGGCGATGTATTCTTAGGAATCTCAACATCTGGTAACTCTAAAAATGTAATGTATGCTGCTGTTGTTGCAAAAGCAAAAGGATTAAAAATAATAGGATTAACTGGTGAAAAAGGTGGAGAACTTGCGCGTGTTGCAGATGTATGCATAAAAGCTCCATCAAGTGAAACATTTATGATTCAAGAATATCATCTCCCTATCTATCACTGTATGTGCTTAATGTTGGAAGAAAATCTTGAATTAGTAAATTAATAATTTTGGAGGTAGAGTATGAATATTTTGTTTATTTCTTGTCGTGATTTTTGGAATGGAATAGGGGGGAGAGATAATACCATTAAATCTAGAATTGAATATTTATCATCAAACAATTGTCATTGTGATGTTTTTTATTTTTTTGAGAATAATAAGATTGTTGAAAAAGATAATGTTTCTCAATACTCTGGTACAAGTACAAGTAATATAACAAAAATAGTTCATTCTTTTTTTAATGTTATCTCAAGAAAAAAGCCATTACAATATTCACTTTTTTATTCTAAAAAAAATAAAGAAAAATTAAAGAAGTTGTTATTGATTAATTCATATGATTATATAATAGTTGATATGATTCGCTTAGCACCTTTATTTAGCCTACTACAAGAGTATAAAAAGAATGCTAAACTTATTTTAGATTTAGATGATGTTATATCAAAAAGATATAAAATGGTTCAAACTAATGTACTTGGAACTTTTTCTGGCACAAATAAAAAAATAGAAAAATTATTGAAACTAAAACTTTTAAAAAAAGTTGTTTTATCGACTGAGTATAGAAAACTATATAATTCCGAGATATATTATTCAAAATTATATGATATGAGTTTACTGGTTAATCCAAATGAAACAAATGAACTAAATAAGACTTTAGGAATTACTAAGGCTTATAATTTAGGAGTATTTATTAATAACAATGAATTGATAGAAAAGAAATATATGTATAAAAATATTTTTTCCTTGTTCTTTTTAGGGAGCTTAAAATTGGAACAAAATCTTGTTAGTTTTGATAATGTTGTTAAAAATATACTTTCCAAAATTTCTATTCCATATAAGTTTTATGTGGTTGGTAAAAATGATTCATCTATAATTTCAAAGTATTCGGCAATAAATTCAAATATCGTTTTTACAGGTTTTGTAGAAAACTTAAATGGATTCCTTTCAAATATGGATGTTATGATTTCACCGATTGCATTTGGTACCGGAATTAAAACAAAAATTATTAGTGCAATGGGGCATGGAATTCCTGTGATCACTAACGATATTGGTGTGGATGGAATTAAATGTGAAAATGAAAAAAACATTATAATTATTAACAGTTTTGATGAAATTGCTAATAAAGTTAATTATCTATTTAATCATCAAGATATTTTGAAAAATATTGGAAGAGAGGCTTTTTCATTGATTTCAAATGAATATTCTGAAAATACATTTAAAGAATCTATTGAAGAAATAATGAGGAATTTATTATGAAAATTTTATTAATTACTGATCAAATGATTTCTGGTAAATTAGGTGGATCTATAGGAGCAAAAAAAGTTCTACAATGTTTGGATTATTATAACAATAATAATTTTGCTGAATGTGAAGTGATTTCACTAGATAATTATAGTTCGATTTATAAATTTAAAATAAAGAAAAATAAAATTAAAGATATCTTCTCTAGAATTATTTTGAAACCAAATTTTATCGCAATAGAAATCAAAAAAAACTATAAAAAAATTAAGAATTATAATCCCGATGTCATTTTGCTTCATAATTCAAGATTTGGCTTTATTGCAAAAAAAATAAAAAGAATATTACCTAATACAAAAATAATTACATTCTTTGAAAATATCGAATTTGATTATTGTAAGTTAGCTGTTAACAAATTAGCTTATCCGATTGAATCAATTATTGTAAAAAAAGAAGAAAGAAAAAGCATTAAATATGCTGATTCATTCGTTTTTCTTTCTACTACTGATTTAAAAAGAGCTAAAGAATTATATGGTAATGAGAAAAAACTAAACAATAATATGATTTTTCCGGTTACATTAAATGAGCCTAAAAATGAATTGTATTTAAAAAGTGAAAAACCAACCATTATTATTCTTGGGACTTTAAGTTATAAACCTAATGAAGAATCTGTTTTTTATTTTATTGATAATATTTTGCCTAATTTAGATGCATCAAGATTTAATTTTATAGTAGCTGGAAAAGATCCAAACAACGCATTAATTTCTGAATGTGAGAAACATAATATTATTATATATAATGGATTTAATAAATTAAGTGATATTTGTCCAAAAAATTCATGTCTTTTAGCTCCACTTCAGTCAGGAGCGGGCATGAAAACAAAAATTGCTGAAGGTTTATCATATGGATTATCTATAATTGGAAGTCAAGAATGCTTTGTTGGTTATGAAGCAGTTGAAGGTATTGGTTTTATTAAAAAGGCAACAAATATTGAACAATACGTTTTATACATTAATGAATTTTATAAGATATATAAAACAAGTATAGAATTTATTTATCAAACTAATAAGAATGTATTTAATGATTATTTTTTGACATCTAATTATTATTTAAAATTTTATGAATTGATGAAAGGTAAGGTGATTGCTAATGAAAATAAGTAAAATAAGAGACAAGGTAATTTATATATTGCCCATTTTAACTTTATTCGATTCTTATTATTTATTTAGTATTGCGAATTTCTATGTAACTTTATCTGTTATAGGACTCATTATTGTATTTTTATTGTCATTATTTTCCTTTAATATAACAAAAAAAGATGCGTATTATCTTGTTGCAATTTTAGTATTATTATTTGTTGCTATTGTTACTAATGATAATTCAAGTTTTACCTCATTTCTTTTATATATTTTTATGTTTTTTACTTTTATATTGTCGAAACATAAATGTAATACAAATCAAATGGATAAGTGGATAAAAAGATTTGTTTTTCTAATAAATATCTTTTCTTTTATTGGAATTATTCAATTTGCATCAAATTTTACTGGCATTGAATTTTTTGACATTATAATAGATGGACATATGGTAGAAGGATTTAATAGAGGTAATAATGTTTACATAGGAAATCTATGTTTAATGAGAGCACATTCATTATTTCTTGAACCTTCAAGTTTATCTCAATATGCTTCATTTGCAATTGTTTCCGCCTTTTATTTATATAAAAATAACGCGATAAATAAAAAATTTTTATTTGTAACAGTTCTATTAAGCATAATTGCTACAATTAGTAGTATTTCTGGAACAGGACCTTTAATG
>CAVJGK010000122.1:0-4524 GCA_963648895.1 Lachnospiraceae bacterium
CATATATAATTATCTCCTTTTATTTAAAAAATACTTTTTTTCGCGAAGTATTGTTTACATTTAACAACTTTTTTAACATTTTGTAAATAAATAACGTAATTATTCATAGAAATTTTAAGTTTAATTTAAGTTTTGAAAATATTAAAAATTTATTTTGATTTTATTACTTACGAAATAAAAAATGGAGTTTTTTAATTCTCCATTTAATTCTTACTTATTATATATTGCAATAAAGGTTGTGCCTGAAAGATAGAATTCAACTTTCAAATTATCCTTTATCGCTTCATAATGACCATTGGTACTATTAACCTTAACGTTAAAACCAGCATCTTTTAATGTTGTTCTATAAGTTGAAGTTAATTCATTTTCTTTATCAGTGACTTTGATAGTCACTTTGGAAGTATCATCAATAATTTTATATTTAGAAGCTTCGAAAGAAGGATATTCACTACCTATTAATGAACTTGGGAAAGAATCGCTAATAGAAGTATAAGTAGGAGTCATTAAAGTGATCTTCATTTGGAAAGTTCCACTTGTCGCTCCTTCTAATATTGTATATAGGTAATCAATTCTTACTTTTTCATCAAAACTATAAGCAATATATCTTTCATATGTAGAAGAATAATTAATTTCATATTCTAGATCAGTTAAAGCATCTACATAAGCATAAATATCACTCACTGGTAAATTAGCTTCAATAAAGAAATATCCATCTTCTTTATCTGAAGAAGAATTTGTTCCATATGCTAAAGATGTAAAGTTAGTTAGAGTTGGTATATTTGAAGTATTAAAATCACTACCAAAATATTCTTGCATTTGTTCATAAGGCATGGAAGTAACTTCATTCATCTTCATATCAACATAGACTTGATAAGCTACACCAGAAGAATAAGAATAATATCTCATATCAATTATTGCGATAATAATTTCTTTTTCAGGCATACTAGGATGAGTGATGGTGAAATATTGTTGGAAATCACTAGTCATATGATATTGATATCCAGCATTGGTCAATACTGACATATAAGACATAAGCATTATATCACCATCAAGATTTTCATCTTTCATTAAGATATAATCATAAGTTTCAGAATATTCTAAACTATGAGCGTTAGTGAATGGTAAATAAGGAATATCCGCGCCAATTTTTGAATTGATAAGTGCTTTTTCTTCACTAGTAAAATCATCGACCATATAAATATGATATGCTCTAATGAAGTTACCATGATGAGAAACATTTTCTACCTTGCTATCAATAAAGCCATAAATAACATATGTAACACCATTTTCATCTTCGTCAGTTTTAGATGTAATATATTGATCATAACCTAAAGATGAATCTTTGCTTTTTAAAGCAAATCCATTTTTGACTAATGCAACTCTAATATCTTCTATTTTTGATTCATTAGAGTTTAATTCATAAATATTTAATTCATCGATATTGGTAGAGTTTTTATATGTTTCATAAGCATATTCATCTAAGCTAACAAAAGGTAAAACACAATCAATAGTATCATTCATCACTTTTTTGATATTATCATTCCACTCTGTTTCTTTAACATATTCTGATGAAGGAGATGATTCACTAGAAGATGAAGATGAAGATGATGAAGAATTTACTTCACCACAAGAAGTAACTCCACAAGATAGTAATAAAGCTAAAGATAAAGTTAATAATTTATTTTTTTTCATAATATCACCTTAATTATTGTTTGAGTGAATAATTCTTATAATCAAGAATATCACCATCAAAATTACCAAATTCTCCTTGGTAATAATCAAAGACAAAGACTGCTTTTCTCCAGTTAACCTTTATTCCTGTTACATATAAAGAATCTTCAATTATTTCATATACATTAGAAATATAGCCATCTTTAAAAGTAACATCACAAGAGATTTTAATATCTTCTGTTTTTGATTTAGTCGAACTATCATATTTAGTTATTGTGTAAGAGAAAGTAAAATCTTTTTCTCCACTTATATGATCGAAATTCTTATATTCTACTTTGTAATCATCCATTGTAGAATAACTTACTAACGCTTTAAAATCATCTTCAATATAAGAAGATAAACCTAAATCAAAGTTTTTTAAATAATCTTCACTTTTAGATATTTTTTGATAATAATCTGATTCACTAGTAGAATCATAATCACATACATTATAAACAAATTTACCTTGGCAATAAGTTTGCATGACATAATTTAAATCTAAATCATAATCACCAGTTGTATCATTTAAAGCACCAAAACTACCAATTCTAACATTAATATCATCAACTTCACTAGTTTTATATCTAGTTGTTGTTGATTTATCTAATGTATGGTATTCAAAAGGAGAATCACCAGTAGTCATATAATAGACATTATTATATAATGATAAATCTCTTTTATAAACATTACCTTCTTTTGATTTAATGTAATTTAAAAAATTATCAACTGTCTTTTGTAATTCAACTTGTGGATCTAAACTGCTTAAAGATGAACTATCTTCACTAGTTGGGACATTAGAAGGAGTTTCTTCACTATTAGAAGAAGATACATTAGAAGAACAACCTACCATTGTAAGAAGGGCTAAAGATAATAATAAAAACTTATTTTTCATAATTAAGCCTTAACCTTGTAATCGTGGTGAGTCATACCTGCACCATATTCACAATATAAGTTAGATCCATTGTTTGTTAATGACGCAAATGAATATGAATCATCATCTAAAACAATATATCCATCAACAATTGAATATGTAAATGTAGTGACAGTTGTTTTAATTAATGTTTTATTATCTTCAGAATAACTATAAATAGTCTTAGTTCCTGTTTTTCCATCTTCATTGAAACTCATTTCACCTGTCCAATGATAAATCATTCTATCAACAGTATAAGTTTTACCTTTAAGTGCATTTAAGACATCATCAGAATCTAAAATTGTAAATCTAATGCTATAAGAAATTTCTGGTTTATCTTCTAATGCAATAGTAATTGTTACTTCACCTTTGGTCATTGCATAAACAGTAACACTACCATCATCAACTACAACCTTAGCTTTTGTTTCATCGCTTGAAGTCGCTACATAAGACGCTGAACCGGATGCATTTGCCACAATAGTAAATGTGTAGTTATTTTTTTCATACATAGTGTTATCATAAGCTTTTGTAATATCGCCTTTATAGACACCTTTTGATAATTCACCACTATCAGAAGTAACAGTTTCATAAACTCTTGCAACTTCTGTATATAAACTAAATTCAGAAATTTCTTTTTTGCTTATATTGACATCAACTGAAATTTCTTTTTCTACATAAACACCAAATTCATCTCTACCTGAATAAGTTGCAGTTAAAGTGGCGCTACCAGGTCCAACAATTAAGAAATGACCTGATGATTCTAATTTAACAACTTCTTCATTAGAACTTGATTTATTAGTTAAAGAAACATTGACTGCTTTTAATGGAGTATATGTTTTTCCTTCTAAGAAGATATAATTATTATTTCCATCATAAACAATAGAAGTTGGATCACATTCTTCTCTATTACCTTTGGCATTATTCATAGATACTTTTATTTCAGTAACATTTTCTAAGAAATAATCTTCAACCTCAAGTAATGTAGATTCATCAACTGCAACTCTATCTCCATAATTTAAAGTCGCTTGATAAGTATTACCAGAAACATATACATCGCTTGAATCCGATTTAGAAGTATCAGTTGTTTTAACATCATAGTTTGCATTTAATAATTTTGTTTTATCACTTGAAACTTCAAAACTTAAATCTTTACTTACAGCATAAGTATCATTTAAGTCTCCATCATAACTATAATCAACAGTTAAATAATATTTAATATTACCATTAGCTAAGGTATCATAATAAATAGATGTAATACCATAAGCAAAAACATAATCATCATTATATAAATCATCTAAAGCTGTTTCTACTTGAACACATACTTGTGAAGATGTGTATTTGCTATATTGACCTGCAAGGACGTATTGTCCTTCGGATAATCCTGCCGCATTAGCATCAGAAACTGTATTCATAACATAGACGCGTGAAGCAGAATCGCTATAAGAAGTAATTTCTGCTTTTTCATAATCTATAACATCATAATACATGTTATAAGAAGTTTCTTTTGAATCGACGTTAATTAGATCCATTTGACGTTTCTTTCTTGCATTAAAAGTATCTTCTTGTAAAGTTCTTCCCATTGGAGAAGTTCTTACTAAAGTACCTGTTGAAGAAGATGATTCATCCAAATAGACTTTTGTATTTTCAACTTTCTTAATAACATAACCATTGGAATTGGTAGAAGTTGTAATTACTCCACCATTTGATAATGAATATTCACTTTTTTCTAAAGAAGCAACTAATTTCGCGGCATCTTCGAAAGAAATTTTGTTTTTAACTTCTTCAGATGATGAATTATCACTAGAAGAAGGTGTTTCATTATTAGATGAAGAACTTGTATTAGAAGTTCCTTGAGAACATCCAGCCATTAATGATGTAATAGTAAATAAACTAACTAAGAGTGT
>CAVJGK010000123.1:0-4514 GCA_963648895.1 Lachnospiraceae bacterium
CATTTTATATATAACAATTTTTAATCTATATGCTCATTATCTTCTTTTTTCCCAGATTTAAAGAACGCAACTGCACACAAGATCATAACAACGCTCTGCAATAATCCATTTAAATTAATCGAAGCGAATATTTTAATTCGTGGAATGCAAAATAAAAAAGTATTTGAAGATGGGCTTGAAAAATATCTTCAAGAAGCTATCGATTTAAATATCGAAGATAAAGATGCTTATATCAAAGAACATCTTTGGAAAGATTTAGATGAAATCGACGCACCATATTTTGTTGTTGATAAAGCAAGAATCTATATTCCATTTTATTCCGTTGGATTAAATTTAATCTATAATGATGAATGTTCTAAATTATCTTCTTATCCATATAACGAATTAAAAACAAAACCAATTTCGACATGTATTGATTGTTTTGATCTATACAATTATAAATTATTTGAAAGTCCCTTTACTTCTTTAATTAAAATCAAAGAAGATGCGACTACTTGTGCTTATTATCATGCCGATTTTGAAACAATCTTTATCATTAATAATCAAGGTCGTCTTGATATATCTATCTCTCTATTTGATAAATATCTTAAAAATCCAAACAAAGAAGATATTTTAAAAAGGGTTAACAATGTCGTTGATTGTTTCTATAGTAACAATCGAAATAAATTCTTAAGATCATTATTGGATAATGAATTTATTTCCCGTAAAGCTTATAAAAAATTATCACGTAAAATTAATATACGTTCATTAAAGAAATTTAATGTTGTCAATAAAGGAAAATCACCAGATGAAATATTATAAAACTCTCTCGCTTGGTTGTAAGGTTAACACTTATGAAACCGAAGCTATTAAAGAATTATTAAACAAACAAGGTTATAGTGAATCAATCGATGATAAATGCGATATTTTTGTCATTAACACCTGCGCGGTTACTCAAGTAGGTGAACAAAAATCTCGTCAAATGATTAGAAAAGCTATCGCAAATTATCCTGATGCTAAAATTGCCGTTATGGGTTGTTATTCCCAACTTCATCCAGAAGTCGTTTCAAAAATTGAAGGAGTCGATGTAGTAGTAGGAACTACCAACCGTGAAAAATTAATTGATTATATCATCGATAATTGTTCTTCAGGAGAACAAATTGTCGCCTATACTAAAGACAATCGTAAAGAAGCTTATGAATGTTTAAAAATCACTTCTTATTCTGAAAATACAAGAGCTTTTGTTAAAATCCAAGATGGATGTAATAACTTCTGTTCTTATTGTATTATCCCTTATACAAGAGGTAATACTCGTTCTAGACCCAAAGAAGAAATCTTTGATGAAATTAAACATCTCGCAGATAATGGATTCTTAGAAATCGTTTTAACTGGTATTGATACAGCTAGTTATGGAGAAGATCATAAAGAAGAAAATTATTTCTTCAATGATTTATTAAAAGATATCTTAATCAAAGAACCAAGAATCAAAAGAATTAGAATCTCTTCAATGGAAGAATCTGAATTAAATGATGAATTTATCTCTATTATTAAAAATAATGATCGTATCGCTCATCATTTACATATACCTTTACAATCTGGTAGTGATGGCGTTTTAAAAAGAATGCATCGTAAATACAATAAAGCTCAATTCTTATCTACTATTAAACGTATAAGATCAGCTTGTCCAGATATCGCACTTGCTTGCGATGTAATTGTTGGTTTCCCAGGAGAAACTGATGAAGAATTTAATGAATGTAAAGAATTTATCAAAGAATGCGGATTTGATTATCTCCATGTCTTCCCTTATTCTATTAGACCTGGAACTCTCGCGGCCAAAATGCCAAATCAAATCGATCCAAAAATCAAAAAACAAAGAGTTCATGAATTAATTGAACTTGGCAATCAATTAAAAGAACAATATGAATCTAAATTCATCAATAAAGAATTAGATGTCATCTTTGAAACATATAATCCTAAGACTAAAAAATACCAAGGACATGCTTCTAACTACATTGAAGTATCTATTGCTTCAGAAGAAAATCTCTTAGGACAATATAAAACAATAATCTATAATAAATAGAATATTTATTAAGCAAACAATTTCGATAAAAATCACAAAATTAAAAATTATTGTTGACACTCGGGTTTATATCAAGTAAAATAATAGCCGTGTCAATTATTAGGGATGACCTAGGAGGTGTGTAAGTATGGCAGTTCCAGCAAGAAGAACATCAAAGACAGCAAAAAGAATGCGTAGAGCAAATTTTAACTTAAAAATCACTGGTTTAGTTAAATGCGCTAATTGTGGTGCAACAATCGTTTCACACCGCGTTTGCCCATCATGTGGTTACTACGATGGTAAGCAAGTTGTCGAATCAAAAAAAGATTAATTAACGAATGTTAGACTCGTAATGAGTCTTTTTTTATGCTTATTTTTATATAAATTGACTTACATATATAAATAGTATACACTATTAGCAAGGAGATTATTAAAAAATGGAATATTCAAAATACATCGATCACACTTTATTAAAAGCCGATGCAAGTGATGAAGGCATTATCAAATTATGCCAAGAAGCTAAATTATATAATTTCGCTTCAGTATGCGTAAATCCAGGTTATATTGGTTTATGCAAAAAAGAATTAGAAGGAACTGATGTTAACGTATGTACAGTTATTGGTTTCCCTCTTGGTGCAACTTCTACTTTCAGCAAAGTTCAAGAAACAAAACAAGCAATTAAAGATGGTGCTGAAGAAGTTGATATGGTCATCAACATCTCAAGATTAAAAGCTGGCGATGATGATTATGTTTTAAACGAAATTAGAGCGATTCGTCGTGCATCTAAAGGACATGTATTAAAAGTCATTATTGAAACTTGTTTATTAACAGATGAAGAAAAGGTTAAAGCTTGCAAATTATCTAAAAAAGCAAAAGCTGACTTTGTTAAAACATCTACTGGTTTCTCTACCGGTGGAGCGACTGTTAAAGATGTTAAATTAATGAGAAAAACAGTTGGTAAGGTTATGGGCGTTAAAGCTTCAGGTGGAATCCATAACAAAGAAGAATTCCTTGCAATGATTGAAGCAGGTGCAACAAGAATTGGTGCTTCTTCTGGTGTTGCAATCATCAAAGATTTAGAAGCTTAATTTTCAAAAAATAAGGCTATATTCACTTTCTTGTGATATAGTCTTTTTATTTTAATGAAAAATTTACAAAAACATAAATTTAAGTTTTTAAGCCAAAATCCTATGATTTTCTAATAAAATGACAACTTTTTGACCCACTTTTATACAATATTACTTTTAATCAAGATATTGAAATTGAAAATATTTTCATATATAATGAAAATGATTTCACAAGCTAGTGAAAAAGATATTTTTTTGGAGGTATATTACATGGGCGTATATAAGGATAGAGTTACCATCTATGAAGTTGCAAAAAATGCAGGTGTCTCTTTAGCTACTGTTTCTAGAGTTATTAACAATCAATCAAATGTCACTCCTGAAACAAAAAGAAGAGTTGAAGAAACTATTAAAAAATTAGGTTATAGACCTAATGCTTTAGCGCAAGGACTTGCTACATCTAGAACAACCAACATCGGTATTGTTATTCCAGATACTAACTACGTTCATATCACTAATTTACTTTCTGGTATGATTGATATTGGTAAAATCTATGGTTATCAAACAACTTTATTTGTTACTAAATATTCATCTGATGAAGCTAAAGATGTCATTTCTAAATTAATCACTTCTCATGTTGATGGTGCGATTATTTTTGATGATCAATTAGGTGAAGAAGATATTCACTCCATTGAATCATATAACGTTCCAACTATCATTATTGGTAACAAGATGAAAGGTGAAAAATTAGGTTGTATTTCTTTAAATTTTGAAACAGCATTCAAACAAGTATTAAACGATTATCTTTCTGATAAACAAGTAACATTATTGCATGTCCCTACTCAAGGTAAGTTGATTGATACTTTACAAGTAATTGCTTCTAGCACTATTAAACCAGAAAATTTACAAACTATCTCTTGTAGTGATTCATATCACGAAGTTTATTCTTATTTCGTTGATTATTTTAAATCAGTTAAACATGGATATTTCATCTGTCCTCGTTCATCTCTTGCCTGCGCAGTACAAAATGCCGCGATTGATGTTGGATTAAAAATTCCAGAAGATGTTGAAATCTTATCTGTTATTGGTACTAAATATTCTATCATTGCTAGACCAACTATCTCTTCATTAGAGTTAGATATGTATGAAGTTGGATCTATCGCTATGAGAATGTTAACCAAATTATTAAAAGGTGAATTATCAACTAGAGATTATGAATTGAGTGCGACATTTTCACAACGTTCATCAACAAAAATGTAAAAATTTATATCATGCGACAAAAAAGTCTCACAAATTATGTATAATACCTGACTTTAGGCGTTAACCCTATTTTCTAGTGTTAAAATGATCAAAATATAATTCGGCGTTGGTAATAAAATCAACGTCTTTTTTCTTTAAATAAGCATTATCTA
>CAVJGK010000124.1:0-4490 GCA_963648895.1 Lachnospiraceae bacterium
TTATTGGCCCGTTATAAGGTTCAAATTTGATTGAACTAATTTCTTCTTTGCTTAGGAAATAGTCTATTATTTCATGATAATCTTTAAATATATAATTTTTATTGTTTATTGACAGATATACTATTCCATAAGATGTTGGTGAAAAAATAAAAGGTTCATGGCTGATTTTATTTAACTTTTTTCCAATTAATGTTTTTAATAATTGCATAGTATCATAATTAATTTGATTGTTTGTAATTTTCATATATTAAACTTTCCTTTCAAAATGAATTTTTTGATATTTAATAATACATTTATCATTTGAGCTTTTATATTGATTTCTATTATTAAATAATTAATTTCAGTAAAAACTATTTCTCAATATATAATTATTGTAACATCTTTAAGTTATGTTTTAATAACTTTATTAAAATGCGTATGTAAGAAAGCTTATTGCGAAATACTTAAATTGAGTTAAGAACAAAAGAAAAACACATCGATTGATGTGCTTTTGTTTACTACTTAACGTTATTTGAGATTTCTTCTGCAAGTGCAGGTAAATTAATCTTTTCTAATTTATTTGATAAGAATTCTAACTTAATTTTATCATCATCTGAATATCTTGGAATGACATGTACATGGAAGTGGTGAATAGTTTGTCCTGCCGCTTCACCTGTATTGATTAAGATATTAACTCCCTTTGCTCCTAAAGTAAGAACTTCTGCTTGAGCAATCTTTTGAGCGACACCCATTACTTTAGATAATAAATCCTTTGGACAATATAAGATGTTATCAAAATGTTCTTTTGGAATAACTAATGTATGTCCTTTAGTTGTTTGAGAAATATCTAAGAATGCAAGAATTTCTTGATCTTCATATACCTTATAACAAGGTATTTCTCCTTTTACAATTTTACAAAATAAGCAATCGTCCATATAAATTACCTTCTTTCTTTATATGATTATTTTAACACAATATAAGAACTTTACAACATCAAAAAAGACCACTTTTATGTGGTCTTTTAGTTACCTAATCAAAGATATCTGCGTAGTTGCTTACCATGTAATCATAGAATGTTTGATCATGGATATGTGTAGCAATACCAGCATCTTCTAATGCTTCTAATACTGCATTAGATGAATATGTGCTTGAAGAAGCTAATTCAAGAGCGACTTTAGCGACCTTTTCAGATACTTTAGTTGCTTTGTTGTTATTAGTTGCATCCATAACACTTAATTCTCTTAATTTTGAAGAAGAGAATTCTGAATCTTCAACAACAATAACATAATATGCATTTGATGATGAATCGAAGAAATAATATTGTCCTAATTCAGCACCTGTTTCATATGTTGAAGGAGTTAAGAATGTAACATAATCATTGTTTACTTTAACTTTAACAGTATAAGAATCAACTGAAGAAGAGAATAAACGATCTGTTGCAGCAGAAGGTAAATCTGAAATACCACTTGATTTTGTGAATAAATCAGAATCAGAAATCTTCTTTTGTTCTAATTCGTTTAATTTGTTGTAATAACCAACTCTAATTGAATAAGCACCAGAATTTGTATATGTATCTTCAACTGAAGTATCAATTTCTTTGTCATTCTTCATTTTGAAGTCAACAATTTCCTTGCTATCAGTTGTTTCATTGCCGTTTTCATCAACTGGAGTTGCAATCTTACTTACTGCATATGTGATTTGGTCAGATAATGTATGGAATGTACCTGAAGTTGTTTCATAACCATTTGAGTCATATTTTGTTTCTTCAGTATATGTTCCTTTATAGATTTTTGCAAGTTTGTCTAAATCTAATGATGTCTTACCATCAATTGTAACAGTATTTGTTTTTCCTTCTGTATCTTTGAGGAAGTCATTTAAATATTCTTTTAATAAGTTATAAGCTGCACCTGGATATTCATCCATGTTTTCTAATTTAACATATGAGACTTTTCTTGTATAAGCTCTACCTAAAGCAGAGAAAGAATTTTCACAAATGTATCTTGCAGTTAATAAATTCTTATTGATATCTGATAATAATTCTTTTTCAACATATGTTGCATATGTACCAGTAAGTTTACCTTCATTATCAATGTTGAAATAATCTTCACCTAATAAATCTTGGACAGTTGTATCTGGAGTGATAACAATGCCTTCGTGTAATTTGTCATCTGTGACTGTTATATGATATAAAGAAGATTCGATAGATTGTAAGAATTTAGATTCATAGAATTTACCATTTTTTAAATATGATGAAGAATTAAGTGTTGATAACATCTTTTCATCAACTAAATCTTTCTTTAATTCATAAACGTTACTAACTGAATTTTCAGCTTTTGTGTCTTTAACAAAGTAATTACCATTATCAACTTTTTCAGCGATGATTTGTTTGATGATATAATCTAATGCTTTTGTATTTAATGTACCAGCTTTTACTAAATCATCATAAACTTTTTGATAATTGTTTTGGAAATAGTTTTTATATGTATCACTTGAGAAAGAAATTAAATTACCAGATGTTGGTTTTGCTTCAATGTCATCACAACCGACAACACCAAATAATAAAGCAAGAGATAATAAAGCTACTTTTAATTGTTTTTTCATATTCTAATTACCTCCTTATCTGCTTGTTCCATAATCAGCATCATATAATTTGATGAATGATTCTGGAATTTGTTTTGCATCTTTTTCTTCTTCTTGTAATGTTAATAATTCAACATATGAAGTCCACGCTTCTTCAATTGAAGTTTGTGCAGTAATTTCTGTTTGATGTTCTTTGATTGCAATCCATTCGTTAATTCTATTTAAATATGTTTCAGAAATTGTTGCATATGAACTATTAGCGAGTAAATCTTTGTAAATCTTATATTGGATATTTGAATCATATCCTTTTACTTTGTCTTTAACTGTAGTAGCTCTTTTATCATATGTAGAATATGTAGAAGAGATGAATGTGATAAATCTTTGATCTTTTGATACATCATCGTTTGTTGCTGGGATTGTATCTGTTGAATAATAATATTCTAAGTATTGATCAATAGTTGGTGTTTCTTTTCTTGTTTCAGAACCTGCTTCACCAGATTTATGCCAATCTTCTTTGCTTGAATTGTCTAATTTAGAATCTGTATACCAGAATGGTGATTGTTCAATAACCATCATGTGGATACCTTGGTATGAATCACCTGAACCAGCACGTGTGAAGATGATTGGATTTTGATTTTCGTCACATAATACTGTTTTAGTTGAACCATTGATTTCTAATGTTGTATAACGTGAATAAGTTTCAGTATCAGAAATTTCTACAAAGTAAATACCATGGTTGTTAAAATATGTATTGAATAAGACGTTTCTTGGATAATAAGTTTCATCAATTGTTGAACCAGCGAATTTGCCGTATTCAGTACTTTCAGGAACTGTTGTCTTATAGTTAATTGTATCTGTCTTATCTGCATATTTTTCTAAGTTTAATACTGCATCAAATGGAACAGTTGCAATTGCGCTCTTGACTGTTTCTTCTACATCGTATGAAAGTAATGTTTCATCTTCATTGATTTTTGTTGGAATGCTTAATCTTGATTTTCTTGTCGCTGCATCTACAGTGTTTGAACCTGTATGAGTATCAAGTAATGTATCGTAAGAATAGATACCTAATTTGAATTCATTAACGAAGCTTGTATCCATATCCATGATACCTAAAGAACCATATAATGATGCAGATGAATCTGTACCAGAATTGTCTTCAGAAACTTCTTGTGCGATTTGACCAAAGTTTTCATTACCTTTAGCGAGTCTTTGAATAGTTGTAGATAACTTTCTTGCTTCTGCTTCAGAAATGCAACCTTTGTATAATGAAGTACCAGCAGTACTTGATTTGATTAAGATGTGCTTAATGTGGTATGGATTCTTTTCTTTGATGTAGCTGCTACGTAAAGAATTGTAGTTGCTATTACTATTTTTTGTATAGTATTGATCTTCATAAGCAGTTTTTAATCTAGAAAGAGTACATTTTTGTCTGTATTCATCTAATGTATCACAACCTTCTGATTCTAATGAAGTAGTTAATTGTGAAGAATAAGAGACACCATTGCTTGCTGCGTCTGTCTTAACTTGTTTTGTAAACGAATCAACATCCGATTCGATATTTGTTTTGATACTATCGGTAATTAATTCGTCATAATGACTATAAATTAATGCATTGTAAATAGCGTCGTAATATGAACTAACACCATTTGAAGTTGTACCATATTCTTCTAATAATTCATTCGCGGTATAATTCTTATCGCCAATAGTGACAATAACTTCATTACCGTCGTCATCTGTCTTTGCAGTAACACATGAAGTTACACCGAAAGTTAATAATGATACAAGTGATAACATTAATAAACGTTTTTTCATTGTTATTCCTCCTTGTTTTTCAACATAACGTATTTATAATACTCAAATAAGATATATGTTTCAAGAAAAATATTATAAAAACGATATTTCTTATATATATTATATATAAACCTTAAACT
>CAVJGK010000125.1:0-4441 GCA_963648895.1 Lachnospiraceae bacterium
CAAAATGTTGTAAAACTTGTAAGTGGAGTTTTATAGTTCCTCTAGATAAAAATTATCCAAATGGACAAAAGGATTTTATCTTTGGAATTACCGGCAAGTTAAAATGTCTTAATCCAGAAAACCAAAAAACATTTACGAAGTTTAATAATTTCTCACCTGATTGTCATTGTCAATTTGAACATGATTCAAATTACTTTATGAATAATCCAGTTGTAAATCAGCGTCCACTTGCTCCTCTTCCAGAATAGCCTCCATTTTATAATGAAGGTGAAATTAATAAACTAATAGTTAATCCAACTGTTGATGAATTTGGTTTATGTCCAAAATATGTCTAGAAAGAAGATGAGTATGTTCCATGTTCTGGAGATTCACTTACTGCTCTTATCGACAATCATATTCATGACACAGTTAAGAAAGAATTATCTGGTGATATTTCATCTTAGATTTCATCTTAGATTTCATCGTAGTTGAGTTCTTCAATCAGTAGTGTAATTATTCCTGCAGTTGGTGCGGAAATTGATAAACAACTTAATCTAAATCCTCCAATTATTGAAGGTAATAGAAACATCAATGACTACAACAATGATGGTGTAATTTCAGAAGATGAAGAATTTTTATATAATGGTGGAAATGCATAACAAAATTTTAAAATTTCAAATTAAAGGAAAATACTAATGGCACAATCAATTAATACTCGCCTAATTCTTAGAAATGATACTCTAGCGAATTGGCAAGCGTCTACAAAGGTACTTCTTAAAGGTGAAGTTGCTTTAGCATTATCTGGCGATAAGTATGAAATTAGAATTGGTGATGGAGACAAAACATGGTCTCAATTATCAGCTACTAACTTCGTATTACCAGTAGATAATGTTCTAAGCTTAGACACAAAATTACAAGATTTCCAAATAGTTTCAGACACTTTATCAAGTGGTGAAACAGGAAGTTCTTATAAATTACAAACAAAAACAAAATCATCTACAACATGGACTGATGTTGCTAATTCAAGATTTAATGTTCCAGCTACTGATTTAACTGAAATTAAATCCAACATCTCTACATTATCATCTGATGTTGAAGATATTAAAGAGAATATCAGCAATGGTGTACATTTCGTTGGAACTGTTGTTGCAACACAAGTAAGTGGAGATAAAGGTCAATATAAATTAACTGAATCTGGATCTTGGATTGATGCAACAAATGGTGACATAGTTGTAATAAAAGATGCATCAGGCGCAATTGAATATATTTGGTCTGATACAAATAAAATTTGGGAAGAGTTTGGTGATGAAGGACATCATGCAACAGTAACACAAGTTGAAGAAGCAAAACAAGAAGCTATTGATGCAACAACAAATACTGTTACAGAAATTTCTGCTGCAGCTGAACTTTCTACAATTACAAACAAAGTTAAAGGTGATATTGCTGTTGTCAAAACACAAATCGGCACAACTGGAAAATATCAATATACCGGATATGCATGGAATGGTGAAGCATGGCAATCTATGGATGGTGACTACTCAACTGAGCATGTTGTTCTTCCTTCTGACATGACTATTACATATGCTTTCGGCAAGTATTCAATTCCATCATCTGGTTCACTTACACTTAGCTGTGCAGGTAAAACACTTAAGGAATTCCTAGATGATGCATTTGCAGAAGTAAAATCTGGCACTGTTACAAAACCAACATTTACATTAGATGCTGGTGGTAATAAGACTGGTGAAGTTGGAACAACTTACACTCTTCCTGCTGCAACATTAAAGATGACTGGTGTTGGTGCTTATCAATATGGTCCAGCAACCGGTATTACCGTTCCTGCAACATCTGCTACAGTTAAATGTACAACATCTGGTTATACAACAGTAACTGCAACAAATAGCACAGCAATGGCACTTAACAGTACTCTTGCAACAACAGCTGGAACAACAGCTATTACATATTTGTCAACAGCTACATCATATGCATTCACATCTGAAGCTACATATACTGATGGTGCTATTCCTAAGAATAACATTGGTGGAAATGATCCTGATAAGCAAATTAAGAGCGCTAAAGATACAAAATCAGTAACAGTTTCTTACACTGGTTTATATCCAGCTTATTATGGCTTTACAACATCACCTAAATCAAATCCAACAGCAATAACTGCAAACAATGGAAATGTTACAATTGATGGTGTTACATACACTCGTGTACTTAACAACTTCAATGTTACTTCATTCACAACTAGCAGCAAGTGGTATGAGTTATTCTATATGATTCCAACAGGAAAGCACACTTCTTGGTCTGGTAAAGATTCTAACAATGTTGACCTTGCAATTGATACAAAAACAACTGCAACAGTTACATTTATAGATGGAAAATCTGCAGTATATGACGTCTTCGTTGTACGTAACGCAGCACAATATTCTGCAACAACTTGTAAGATGACTTTCAGTTAATGAACAGCTAAGAAATGGAGAAATAAAATGTCAATAATATCTAAAGATAAACTATTCGAAAAACTTGGCGGTTCATTTTGGAATGCCGGTGTAACTTTTGAGAGAACTAACCCAGTTCCTCTAGAAAAGTACTCAATCTTCAAAACACTTGCAGATGCTGAAAGTTATGCTTCAACAAACGCTGTTGCATATCCTGGACAAGTAGTTGCAGTAATTGGTGATACAAGCTCAACATTGTATTACATTGACAATGATGCATCACTTAAGGAACTTGCTCAAGGTTCTTCAGTTGAAGATGCTCTTGCAAAACTTTCTGGAACATACACTGCAGCAAGCGATAAGATTGTTAGCAAGATTGTTCAAACAAATGGTAAAATCAGTGTTGAATTCCAAGATCTATCAACTGGTGTAAATGCTATTGTAGATCCTAAGATTACAACATTAAGCAACAATCTAACATCAGTTAGTAGCACATTAGACACAAAAATCAACACTGTCAGTACAGATCTTACATCAGTAAGTTCAACACTTGATACTAAGATTGATAATCAAATCACATCTTTAAGTAATTCAGTTGATACAATTGTTGATACAACCGGTCTTTCTGCTGCAACAGCTACCAACCCAGTTGTTACAAAACAAGATATTGCAGATCTTGCTGGTGCAATGCACTTCATTGGTGCTGCAACATTAAGTGGTTCTGAAACAGCTGAAGAATGTTTAACAAGAACATTTCCTAATGCAAAATCTGGTGACGTTGCAATTATTGTAAGTACCTCAAAAGAATATGTATATGTTTCTGGAACAGGTATTACAGCTGGATGGATTGAATTAGGTGATGAAAAACTCTATGCTACAAAGAGTGAAGTAAGCACAGCAATTAGTGCAGTTAATAAGTCAATTGAAACAGTAAGTTCAAATGTTAATACATTAAGAACAGAAGTTGGTACAATTAGTACAAGCTTATCAAATGCACTTACTGCAGAAATAGCTGACCGTAAAACTAATGATGCTAACATCTCAACAAAAGTTGATAATAAGTTATTTATAGATGGAGTTTCAGCTGAAGCACTATCAACTTATCATATCAGCCAAGATGAATATCATCAAAAAGTTATCGATGGTACAATTATATCAAATGAGTTATATATTGTTTCATCTGACTACAACAACATGTATAATGAGCAGATTAAAAATCTTGCTGAACCTACAGATGACACAGATGCAACAACAAAACAATATGTTGATAATGCAGTTGAAACAGCTGTTACTTCTGCTACACAAAGTGTATCAGATCTTTCTGCAACAATTGATGCTCTTCCTGTAAGTCACTTTACATGGGATATCTCTTGCATTAGCTGTGGAAATGCTACAACTTAATTAAGTTCACTTAGTTATGATAGTATTTAAAAGGATATGCACTGCATATCCTTTTTTAAATTGTATAATATATATAGAATAAATTAAATCCAATGAAAATAAAAAGAATAAATGAAATCTACGATATTTTTCTAAATAGAAAATCAGTAGATAGAGGTTGCGTGTTTCAACCAAATGATGTTTATACTTCACAAAATAAAGATTTGTAGTATAATATCAATTAAAGATTTTTAATAAAAGTTAATACTTTTAATAGAAAGAATAACATGAGCAGAGAAACATATTATTGTGTAGAAGTCAGTATGGAAGAATTCTCAAAAGCTATTGGTGCAAGTTATCCAACACGAGATAGATGTATTGATGAAGATGATTACAATGAATCACTTGATAATTTTTATGATACAGTGAATTGGCATTTTGAAAAAATTCAAATTGGTTTTTCACCAGATATGAAAAAAGTTGCTATTGTGTTTAAACGAAATGAATATGAAAATGAACCAGAGGATATTGATGAATATTTCAAATTTCTTAAAAAGATGATTTATAGTTAGTCTGGAGATTGGTCCGATGAATTTCCATTATTGATAAACAATCTCAAATTCAAAAAAGCCACTAAGAAG
>CAVJGK010000126.1:0-4413 GCA_963648895.1 Lachnospiraceae bacterium
CATATAATTCTTCAGTTATTATCTTTTCGCATTGAATACCTTCGATATTTATATATTTATTTATAAAAGCTATATCAACTAATCCTTCTTTAACTTCTTTTATACACGTTTCTTCATTTTCAATTTTATTGATATATTTACCTTGAGCATTAAAAAAGAAGAAAGGATAATAATATAAAATTCCAGGTGCAGTCATCGCAGTATGAATTAATAATTCTTTTTCTTTTAATTCTTTAGCTTTTGCTTCTAATAATTTATTTAAAGACAAAATATCTTTAACATAATCAATTAAAATAATGCCATTATTATTTAAAACTATTTTATTAGTTTCACGATCAAAAATCTTTAAACCAAGTTCTAATTCTAATTTTTGCATCGCTCTAGATAAAGAGGGTTGAGATACATTTAGTTTTTCACTTGCTTTTAATAAAGATCCTTCGGAATAAAACGCCATTAAATATTCTAGTAAATATGTTTCAATCATAATCCGCCTCGCTATACGTTTTGAGTATAACACATTAGGAATTTGATATAAACACTTATCATTTATTTTTGCTAATATGGAACTAGGAGGTAATTATGAAAACATTAATTGCATATTTTAGTTGGTCAAACAACACAAAACAAATAATTGAAGATGTAAACAAGATATTTAATTTTGATATCTTAAGAATTCAAAAAGAGGTCCCTTATTCATCAGATTATAACACTTGCGCATACATTGAAGCTAAAGAAGAATGGGAGAAAAAACTATTTCCAAAGATAAAGGAAATCACTATTGATATTTCAACTTATGATGAAATATTACTCTTCTTCCCTATTTGGTGGTATACATTCCCTCGTCCTGTCGCAACATTTATAAAAGAAGATTTAAAAGATTATAAAGGTAAAGTTGTACTATTCGCCAATAGTTATACAAACGATCCACAATACGTAGAAAATAGTATTAAAGATTTAAAAGAAATCAATGATAAATTAAACATTGAATTTGGTTTATTCAATAAAAATATTGATGAACATATAACATTTATAAATAAGGAGATCAAATAATGAATACATTTAAATTATATAACGGAGTAGAAATTCCAGCCAATGGATTCGGCGTATATCTAATTTCTAAAGAAGATTGTAAAGAAAGCGTCCTTACTGCTTTAAAAGCAGGATATCGCCATATTGATACAGCTCAAGCATACTTCAACGAAGAACAAGTAGGTGATGCTTTAAAAGAATGTGGTATTGATAGAAAAGATATCTTTGTTACAACCAAAGTTTGGATTGATAATTATGGTGAAGGTAAAACATATGCTTCAGTCATTGAATCTTTAAAAAAATTAAAAACTGATTATGTTGATTTATTACTTTTACATCAACCTCTTTCTGATGTATATGGTGCATATCGCGATTTAGAAAGACTTTATAAAGAAGGAAAAGCTAGAGCTATTGGTGTATCTAACTTCTATCCAGATAGATTAGTAGATATTTGTCAATTTAGTGAGATTAAGCCAATGGTAAATCAAATCGAAGTCAACGTATTTAACCAACAAATAGAAGCTAAAAAATGGGCAGATAAATATAATGTAGTATTAGAAGCTTGGGCACCTTTTGCCGAAGGTAGAAACAATATGTTTAAAAATGAAGTATTAGTAAGCATTGCTTCTAAACATTCTTGCAGCGTCGCTCAAGTAATCTTACGTTGGTTATATCAAAGAGGAATCGTTTCTTTAGCAAAATCCATTCATGAAGAACGTATCAAACAAAACTATGATATTTATAGTTTCTCATTAGATGAAGATGATATGAAGTTAATAGAATCTCTTGATGCAAATACATCTTCTTTCTTCTCTCATCAAGATCCTGCCATGATTGAATGGTTTGGGAAATTGATTATTGAAAGAAGAAATAAAAAATAATAAAAAAATAATTGAAGAACTTACTATCAGTTGACTAACATTCAATTTTAAAAATAATAAAATAAGGAGAAAAAAGATGAAAAAAATACTAAGTGTAATTACTTTAACTTGTTTATTTGGGTTATCTTCTTGTAATTCAACTCAAAGCAGTATAACAAGTTCTAATTCAACCTCATCAGAAGATAAACCTTCAATAAACCAAGAAAATAGTACTACTTCTATAAATAACTCAAACGCTTTAGTAATTTACTTCTCTGCAACAAATAACACTGAAAGAGTCGCGAATACAATTGCAGATTATATTAAATCACCAATATATAAACTTGAACCAACTAATCCCTATACCAGTGCTGATTTAAATTATTCAAATCAAGATTCTAGAGTTGTATTAGAACATTCAACTATTCAAAATGGAGAAAAAGTTAATGTAGAATTAGCTACAACTTCATTTGATGAATTTGAAAATGCAAAATACATTTTCTTAGGCGCACCAGTTTGGTGGCAACAATTAAGTTGGGTAATAGAAGGATTTGTCTCGAATAATGATTTTTCAAATAAAACTATTATACCTTTTGGTACAAGTGTATCATCTAGTTTTAATTTGGATAATCTTACACCACTTACTTCTGATGATAGCAATGTAACGTGGATGTCTCCTCAAAGATTTTCTTCAAGTGTCAATTCTTCAACTGTCACAAGCTGGATAGATTCATTAAATCTAGATTAAGTTATAAAAAATTATCTTATTCTTTCTTCATGTGCAACTACAAATTCAAATTGAAATATTTCTTCACAATATCAAGAAAATCAAAGTAGTTATTATTCAAGTAGTATCCATACTTTAAACAATGATTATTATCATTCATTTTCTTTATATATCACAAAAAAACAATTGCTATGCCAAAAATTAGCAATTGTTTTTTTAATTTTTTATTATAGTATTATCAATTAAATATAAAATTCAACTCAAATTAATAATGATGTGTGTTAACTACCTAATTTTTTTAATAACGATAATTTTGTCTAATTCTTCAATATATCCAGCTTCTACAAGAGAATTTTCTAAATAACTATAATTGTAAATTCGAGATGTTGTTAAAGTTTTCACTTCTCCTTTATATTCAAAAGATATATCAAATTTTTTTGTAAAACGAGAATTTCCACAAGCAACATCAAATTGGCTTTGAAACACGTATGCTTGATCTATGCATCGAGCAATTGAATTCATATATTTTTTAAATTTAATTGTTTTTATTACAAGAGGTATACCGACTAATGAATAAAAAAATATTCCAAATAAAATGGTTATCAATGTGCTTTGTAAGGAATCTTGTTTAAAAAAGAAAATAGTTCCTAAAATAAATAAAATGAATACAGAAAAATAACCAATAATTAAGCCTAGTAAAAATCCAAATACTCTATCATCTTCTTTGTATTGTAATGTATATTTATAATTTAATTTCATATTAAGAAATACCTCCCTTTATGTTTCTTATATTTAAATTGATTGCATTAAATCTTATTAGATAGATTATTAATACTATATTCATATAGAAATTAAGCATCTAAAATTGTCATAGTAGAATGTGTAAATCTAGCAATTATTTTCTTTCCATTTGGTAATTTAGCGGAAATATCAGTATTATGATAATTACTACTTGTGAAAGAATCTATTTTAACATTTTCTATCACTAATACTCTTTTAACCATTCCAAAATATCCTAATATTTTATAACCATCAATTTCTTCAACTTTAATTTTAACGGTTAAAAACGCATGAAATGTCATTATAATAGCGACAAATGAAAGCCATCCTAAAAAATATATAGCAAAATAAATAGTAAACGAAGTATCAAAATCATTCACATAAAAAAGTTTTTTAAACACTATTGATAGAATGAATAAGGCTATAACAATAATTGTTAAAATCACTTGAATTATTTTAACATTAGAAGCCTTTTTCTTATAAGTTTGTATCCACTCATCATTAATAGGTTTATCATAGTTACCAAATATATTTATCTTATTAATTGGATAGCCACAATGAGGGCAACTATTAGCTTCACTACTTACATCATGACCACATTCAGGACATCTCAAAATTGCCATAAAAACACCTTACCTTCTTTTTTGATTATATCATTTAATTCATATAATAACAATATGGCTATTTTTCTTTTAAATACTCACAAGTAACTGCTCAAGAATGAATTTCATTTTTATGATTATCTAAACTGGTATCACCAATCAACATGCACCCTAATAAGATTATTTTTTCAAACATGACATTTCTCTTTTCTAATTTCCAAAAGTTTTTGGATAATTATTTGAAAACACAAAGGCAAAAACAAAAGTTAAACTAATAAATATAATACATAGAATAAAGATAACGTAATGTAGAACTTTAAAAATAACTTTCGGTTCTTTACTGATTTTTACGAACATATAACAAGAATACAAGATATAAAATAAATTTAAAATAATTGAAGTTATAAGAATCCAT
>CAVJGK010000127.1:0-4402 GCA_963648895.1 Lachnospiraceae bacterium
GGAAAACATTTACTTTTAGTTCTACAAAATTTATTGAATTATTTAATAATTATCGTAAAAAGCACAAACTTAAAGTTGATGAATTAGAACAAAAATTGGGTGATAAATTGTTTGTTCAAAAAGCTACAATTCATAGTTGGAAATTTGGTCCTAGTGGACCTAATGATTTAGAGACTATAACTAATCTTGCAAAATATCTAGAATTAGACAATTGTACTTATTTGCTAATGGAGGAGAAAACAATGTCAAAACTAACTGATTTACAATTACAATCTATAAAAAGAATTTATGATGCTCTTGTTAGATTTTTACATGAATTTGATATAACAGGAGGCTTTACTACTGATATGTGGTATGATTATCATGATAAAGGATCTAAAAATCCAGAACGGGATATATATGAATATATTCAAACTTTAGTAGATAAGATTCAATTGGTATTTAGAAAAGAATATTTTTATTTACATGATTTGCCAATCTATAATGAACTTCTTAGTTATCTGTATGAAGATTTACCTGACACATATGAAGGGAAACTTGGGTATGCATATAGATTTGAAGCCTCTGCTTATGGGAATCCAACCACAGATGATGATTATACAAAAGCAATGAATAAATTAAATTCGATCATTGAAAAGCAGATTTAATAAACCTTGTTAGAACATAAAAAAATCTAATTTTGTTGGAAAACGGGTCAAAATATACCAAAAAGGTGTTGGAAAACGGGTCAAAAAGTATGAAAAACATGTTGGAAAACGGGTCAAAAATGGTCAAAAACATGTTGGAAAACGGGGCAAATGATACAAATATAACTATGTTATAAAGAAAGAAGTTCACCTTTTTGCCATTAATTGAGTCAAATAAATAAAAAGTTGTTGAATAATAAAAATATCTTTGATATTATTTTTGTGCTGACTTAGGTTAAACCCTAGGCGAATTAAAGGAGTAAGCAAAATGAAAAACGGAATTCATCCAAATTATTATGAAGCAAAAGTAACTTGCATCACATGTGGTACAACTTTCACAACTGGTTCAACAGTTAAAGAAATTCGTGTTGATACATGTTCAAATTGCCACCCATTCTACACAGGTAAACAAAGATTTACTCAAGCAGATGGCCGTGTTGATAAATTCAACAAAAAATACGGAATTAAGTAAGAATTTGACCGCCCATTTCTTGAGGGCGGTTTTTTATTAGAAAAGGAGAAAACAAATGGCAAAAAAATATTTCTATGTAACTACACCTATTTATTATCCAAGTGCTAAATTACATATTGGTCATGCGTATTGTACAACTATCGCAGATGTTATTGCTCGTTATAAAAGATTACAAGGTATAGATACATATTTTTTAACCGGTACTGATGAACATGGTGAAAAGATTCAAAAGAATGCTGAAAAAGCAGGAAAGACACCTCAACAATTCGTTGATGATATCGTCGCAGATATTAAGAAATTATGGTCTACAATGAAGATCTCTAACAATGATTTTATCCGTACAACTGATGAAAGACATGTTAAAGTTATTCAAGAAGTATTTGAAATGATGCTTAAGAATGACGATATCTATTTAGGAGAATATGAAGGTTGGTATTGTACACCTTGTGAATCATTCTGGACAGATACTCAAGTTGGTGAAGAACAACTTTGCCCTGACTGCGGACGTCCTGTACACAAAGCAAAAGAAGAATCATATTTCTTTAGAATGAGTAAATATTCATCTAAGTTATTAGATTTCTATGCAACACATCCTAACTTCATCACACCTGAATCAAGAAAGAATGAAATGATTAAAAACTTCATTGAACCAGGATTAGAAGATTTATGTGTTTCTAGAACTACATTTGACTGGGGTATCCAAGTCAAATCAAATCCTAAACACGTTGTCTATGTTTGGTTAGATGCTTTATTTAACTATATTACAGCTTTAGGCTATTTATCAGACGATACATCTAAATATGAAAAGTTCTGGGGAGAAGATAGTGAAATTCTACATTTAATCGGTAACGATATTACTAGATTCCATGCAATCTATTGGCCTATTTTCTTAATGTCATTAGGCTTAAGATGCCCAGATAGATTATATGTTACAGGTTTAATCATGATGAAAGATGGTAAAATGTCTAAATCTAAAGGCAATGTTATCGCACCTGAATCATTAATCGAAAGATATGGTATTGATGCTTTAAGATATTATTATGTTTCTGAAGTTATCTTTGGACAAGATGGATCATTTACTCCAGAACAATTCGTAGAAAGAATCAATATTGATTTAGCAAATGACTTTGGTAACTTATTAAATAGAACAGTTGGTATGATCATCAAATATTTTGATGGAGTCATCCCTGCATATAATGGCTGTGTAACTGAATTTGATAAAGATTTAGAAGCAGTTGGAAGACATGCAATTGAAGAATATCATCAAAAGATGGATGCTTTAAAGATTAATGAAGCATACCAAGCAGTCTTTGAATACATCTCAAGAGCGAATAAATATGTCGAAGAATCTAAACCTTGGGCTCTTGCGAAAGATGAAACTAAGACTGAAGAATTAAAATCTTGTATGAACCACCTTGCAAATGCTTTAAGACAAGCAGCAATTCTTTTATCTCCAACATTACTTGAATCACCAGCTAAATTATTCGCACAATTAGGTATTGAAGGTGAATTAAAAGAATATTCATCATTAAATAAATTCGATGCTTTAGGTGGACAAAAAGTCACTAAAGGGGAACCATTATTCCCACGTCTTGATGCAAATGTAGAAGTTGAATACATCAAGAACTTAATGCAAGGAAAATAAAAATGATAGTAAGAGGTAAGTGTATTGACATATCTCAAGATGGAAAAGGCGTTGTTAAAGTAAATAACAACGTCATTTTCTGCGATGGTATATTTAAAGGTGAAGAAGCTGATGTAGAAATCCTTTATCACCGTGCAGGAGTAGACTTTGGTAAAGTAAGAAAGTTATATACTTTATCTAAAGATCGTATCCAACCTAAATGTAAGATATGTGCTTCTTGTGGAGGTTGCCAATATCAACAACTTAATTATAAAGCTCAATTAGAATTAAAAACTGATCGAGTTAGAAATGCTTTAGAACGTATCGGTAAGATTAAAACTAAAGTAAACCCATGCCTAGGCATGGATGATCCATATTATTACCGTAATAAGATTCAAATGCCTTATGGCAAAGATAAAAAAGGTAATGTATATTATGGATTTTATCGTCAAAACACTCATGAAATCATTCCAGTAAAAGAATGTGTAATTGAAAATAAAAAAGCAGCTTCTATCTTATGGGATATTAAAGAATTAATCAAAAAACATAATATCTCAGTATACAATGAGAATTCTTCTCAAGGTGTATTAAGATATGTATTAGTTAGAACTTCTTATCACTATGATGAATTAATGATTGTATTAGTTGTTAGTCAACTCAACTTCGGCGGACAAAGAAACTTCATTGATGAATTAATCAAATTACATCCTGAAATTACTACCATTGTGGCTAATGAAAATAAAAGAAACACTAATGTTATTTTAGGACCAAAAGAAAAAGTATTATATGGTAAAGGAAAGATTAAAGATTCCATTCTAGGTTTAACATTTGAAATATCTCCTTCTTCTTTCTACCAAGTAAATCCAATTCAAGTAGAAGTCTTATATCAAAAAGCATTAGACTTAATTGATATTAAAGATAATCAAATAGTCTTAGATGCTTATTCTGGTGTTGGTACAATTGGTTTAATCGCTTCTAAGAACGCAAAACAAGTAATATCAGTAGAAATTAATGAATCCGCGCATAAAAACGCCATAGAGAACGCAAAAAGAAACAATGTAACTAATATTGAGTTCTATCAAGGTGATGCAGGTGAATTTATTTATAACTATGAAGGACAAATAGATGTAGTAATTATGGATCCTCCTAGAAAAGGTAGTGATTCTAAGTTCTTAAATTCTATTAAGTCTAGAAAGATTAAGAATGTTATTTATATCTCATGCGACCCTGAAACACTCGCAAGAGATTTAAATGAAATGTCAGATATGTATGAAGTTACATATGTACAACCTGTCGATATGTTCCCAATGACAGCGCATGTAGAAACAATTGTTTTATTACAAAGAAAATAAATAAACTTTAATAGAGAACTTGCTTATCTTAAAGTGAGTTCTTTTTTTAGCGTGATTTATTTATGAATAATCATTGTAAATACAAAAAAAATCTCCGTAATTAAAAAAGACATTTTATTTGGCAAAGAAAAAAGATGAGATAACCATCTGTTCTAGCATAGCGGAATACTTAACCTATGTCGCCTCTGTAGGCGATCAACAGAATAGTATTGAAATGCGCTACGAGGATGAAAATATATGGCTGACACAGAAGATGATGGCCACATTG
>CAVJGK010000128.1:0-4319 GCA_963648895.1 Lachnospiraceae bacterium
ATTATATACTCTTTTTTTATAATTGCAAGTATTTTTTTAAAAATTGTTACTTTTTTTTGAAAATTTTTGGATTCCACTGTATTTAAGGTAAGAATTATATGTTTTTTTAGTAAAATAAAAACCTGCAGGGCAGGTTATTTATTTGAAGCGACAAATTCAACAATTGATGGGGAAGGAATATAGCCTACGTTTGTTGCTTTTAATTCACCATCTTTTAATAAGATTAAAGTTGGAATTGATTGAATGCCATATCTAGAAGCAATTTCATGTAAATCATCTACATTTACTTTTAAGACTTTAATATCAGTTAATTCTTCTTCTGCTTCTTCTAATTGAGGAGCAAGCATTCGACAAGGTCCACACCAAGGAGCCCAAAAGTCTACTAGTGTATATCCTTCTTTAATTAATTCGTCATATTGATTAATAGTTTCAATTTGTGTGTGCATAATTTTCTTCCTTTCTAATTACATTATATCAAGAAATTGATAATGAGGTAAAGAATTACAATATGGAGAGGAAAAAATAAATAAGATCCATATTGAAACCATTTAGCGTTGTATCCTCTTTTACCATTGTAAAACATAATAAAGATACAAGTGAAGATGGAATAAATTTGAATAGACATCATTCGAGAAAATATTCCATGGCCATTCCATACAGGATTAATAAAATAAATTAATAATGAATAAGCAATAAATAAGATGCATTGGCAAGAATGTTTTAAAGTAAGATAATAAGAAGAAGACATAAATGTTTCTTCATCTAATCCTTGAATAGTGATTAATTGTTTTGCAACAAAATGACTTAATTTATAACCTAGATAAAATATTGCGATTGTACAAATACCATATAAATCATAATCATATTTTAATGGAATGATATCTAAAGCAACTAATATAGTTACTATAATAGGTATCAAAGAAAATAATTTAAAATATTTAGGTGTTTTATCAACAAAATAAATCATAATAGCACCCATTAATAAAGTAGTAATTGGATTACCTACATATTCTTTAAAGATGATTAAATAAGCTAAATCCATGACACCAGAAATAATAAATAGTCTTAATAAATATTTTAAAGGTGATTTAGTATGAATCATTCCTTCAACTAATAAAAAGGCAAATATAATAAAACTAAATCTTCCTATTATTCTAAAAATGGTATAAGTTGTTTCATTAAACCAAGAAAGATTATTTTGCTTATTTAATGAATATAAAACAACCATAAAATGATCAAATATCATTGATATATATCCAATTATTTTAAGCCAAAAGCCATCTAAAAATTGATAAGATTTATCTTTCATTTTTTCACCTCGCTTTAATATTCTATAATATAGAGCTTTAAATTACATTAAAAAAAGCGTTTTAACAAACGCTTATTTCAATAAAAGGATTTGCGCTGCAGTCAATACGCTTATATAAGAAATGATATTATTGACCATATGAGCAGTTATTGAAGTTGTTAATGATTTTTCATTTTCATATGCAATCGAGAATATTAATCCTGGGATGATATATGAAGGTAGATTTAATAATTCATTAAGCATTTCTTCTCCGCTGGCAGTAAAGACACTACTTGATAAGAAGATAGAATGTAATAAACCAAAGAATAAGGCGGAAAGAATATGAGCTAAAATTCTATTTTTCTTATAAATGGCTCCAAATAAACCAAGTCGATAAGTTGTTTCTTCACATATTGGAGCTAAGATGACAACTGCAATAAACATCATTATAGGTTGGGAATGAACCATTGTAACAACATTTGATTGGTTGTTATTCGCGGTGATATCTTTGAATAAATTTGAAATAATTAAGTTATATAATATTTGAGCGACTAAAACCAATATTCCAAATAAAATTCCTTTTAAAACCTTTTTGTATTTACCAAAGTCTTTAAAGACTCTGATGATTAAATCTTTACCCATAACAAATAATAAAGTGATTAATACTAATACATAAGATCCAAAATTAACAATACAGTTTAAAGTAATTAATAATGAATCTGAAGCATCTTTAACATTGATAATGGAAGTAATGATAAAAGATATAATACTCGCAAATATGCTTAAACCTAACCAACCGATTAGGAATAACATTAAATTTTTAACTAGAGGTATTTCGATAACCCCTTTATTTTCATTAAATTCGTTTTCCATAAGAATAACTCCTTACTTGCAATATTCTAAACTAACAAGAATATAATTGCTATTAATAAGTAGTTAATTTTTTATCTTTTAACTAGTTAAATAATTATATATAATATAGTCGTTGAGTATTAAAACTCATTAATTAATTAGGTGAAACATGTATCAAATCAAAGAAAAATATATTAATGAAATAGTTATTAATAAATCGCGCTTTATTGGAATATTATTGCCTTTAGAAAATGAAAATGAAGTTAAAGATATTTTGAAAGTCTTAAATAAAGAATATCCTAAAGCTACTCATTATTGTTATGCTTATAAGGTTAATAATAAGGAAAAATCTTCTGATGATGGTGAACCAAGTGGTACTGCGGGTCGACCAATGTTAGAATTTTTAAATAATGTAAAGTTAGAAAATGTTTTAGTGGTCGCTATTAGATATTTTGGTGGTATTAAATTAGGCGCTGGAGGACTTCTTAGAGCCTATGTTGATACGGCCAAATGTGTCTATGATAAAGCAATCAAGTATGAAGTATTGACATATAATTCATATGATATAGAAATTGATTATAAATATTTTGATTCAGTAAGATTATATTTATCAAAAGATGGTATAATAGATTTGATTGATTATGAAGAAAAAATAATCATTCATTATTCTAATATTTCATTAGATATTAATGAATTAAAGGATATTACCAATGGTGATATTAAAATAAATCAAATAGGTGAAAAAACCGTATTTAAGAAAGTAGGTTAATTATGGCAGAAAAAGAAAATAAATGCGAAAATTGTTCTTCTGAATGTTCATCAGAATGCTCTGGGAATTGCGAAGGATGTTCAGGACATAAAAAGATTCCTTATTTTGAATTAAATGATAAATCAAATATTAAATTAATTCTTGGAGTCATCTCTGGTAAAGGTGGAGTTGGTAAATCACTTGTTACTAGTTTACTTGCGACTAAATTAAATTCTTTAGGATTAAAAGTTGGTGTATTAGATGCTGATATTACAGGTCCAAGTATGGGGAAATCATTTGGTATTAAAGACAAAGCTTATCAAGATAATGGTCTTATTTTACCTTATGTAACAAAAAAGGGTATTAAAGTTATTACAACTAATATGTTACTTGAAAATGATGATGATCCAATCGTTTGGAGAGGAAGTATGATTTCTTCTTTAATTGGACAATTCTATAAAGATGTCAAATGGGAAAAATTAGATGTATTATTAATCGATATGCCTCCTGGAACTTCTGATGTATCTTTAACTATCTTCCAACAAATTCCTCTTGGAGGAATTATTATGGTAACAACACCACAAGATTTAGTTTCTTTAATTGTTAAAAAATCCATTCATATGGCAGAAACTATGGATATACCTTTACTTGGTATTGTTGAAAATATGTCTTATGTGGTTTGCCCAAATTGTGATGAAAAGATTTATATCTTTGGAAACCATTCTAAAGAAGAATTAGAAGAAAAATATTCTTATCCAGTACTAGGAAGAATACCTTTTGATCAAGATATTAATTATTTAGTTGATAATGGCAAGATTGAAGATTTTTCTAAAGATTATTTAGATGAACTTGCTTCTAACATTAAGGATTTAATTGGAGAAATAGATTATGAACAATTTTAAAAATAATAGAGATAAATTAATTTCTAAAATGGAAGATAAATCCATTTGTATTCTTTATTCAGGTGCTTTAAAACAAATGTCTGGGGATGAAGCTTATCCTTTTAAAGTTAATACTAATTTTTATTATCTAACTGGTATTGATCAAGATAATGTTTATTTAGTTATTTGTAAGAATAAAAATGTCGTTAAAGAAAGTTTATATATTGTTGAAAATGATAAAACTTTAATCAAATGGATTGGTGCTTATTTATATCCGGAAGAAGCTAGTGAAATTTCTGGAGTTGAAGATATTCACTTCATGAACGAATTTAATGAAGATATTGAAAAATTAATCAAACAAAGATCATATAAAAATGTTTATTTAGATTTAGAAAAGATTGATTTTGATGGTCAAGTTCATTATGGATATAAATTAAAAGATTTAGTTAATGGCATTGATTTTAGTAAAAATGTTATTGATGTATATTCTATTATCACTCGTATTAGAGGGGTTAAAGAAGATTATGAAATCAAAGAATTTGAAAAAGCA
>CAVJGK010000129.1:0-4313 GCA_963648895.1 Lachnospiraceae bacterium
TTACAATAACCTGATAACCAGCATCCATTGTTGAATTGTCAAGAATTATATTTTCTTGCATTTTATTTTCCTTTATTGAATTTTTAACTTTTTAACTAACTAACAAAATATATAGTACGTACTTAGACAAAAGTTTTTTGTGTATTTGATAAATTTAAGAACTTAATTATATACATTTCTGTTTCACATTCACTAACATCTTTAGTTGTATATTGAAAAATAGTTAATGTCTATGCAACACCCTTGCTAAAAATATTTTTAAACCAATTTTCAAACTCTTCAATATTTTTCTTATCAGAAAGTTCAATAAAATACTGATTATGAGATGAATCCATTAATGTTGCTAACTTATTAGTATAATCAACTTTAACATCGCATATATAACATGAATGATACATTGTCTTCATAAGTATTTCACCTTTCCATTTTCAATTATTATCTTATTTAACTTATCCGAATTAAAATACAATAGTTTATCAATATACTTTATTAGATCATCTTCTGATACAAGCTTATAATTCCAAACATCTACACCAACATTTATATTTAAACATTTATGTGTTAAATCTAAGCAATGTTTCCATTTCTTATGTATATGTCCACATATATGAATATCTCCTTCTAAAAACTAATTTGTTGCATGTCTATTATATGTTGGATAATGACTAACACTTACTGCAGTATATTTCTTTCCTAATGTTAATCGCATAGATGTGCATAAGCTTTTAACTCTATTAGTCGTATCATGATTTCCATGTATGTTTATTAATGTTGCTTCTATCTTCTATAATATTTCATTAGGTTTTATTATATCGGTTGAATTATAACAAGCTAAATCTCCAACGTGTATAATTAAATCGTCTTTTTTACTTTGTGACAATACGTTCTTTAGAATTGTTTCATTCATTTCATTAACATTTCTAAAATTACGTACTTCTTCATGCATGACATTCTTATTTAAAAGAGTGCTCATGCCTAAATGCCAATCACTTGTAAAAAATCGTTTAGACATTATTCATTAAGAACTTTTTCAGCAGCTTTAACATATTCAGAATTATATGGACTATTCTTTTCAGATAAAGTTTTTTCTAGTTCTTGTAGCATTTTTCTTTGTTCAGCATTAATTTTCTTTAATGGCTCAACAATAAAATTAACAATTAAATCACCTGTTTTCATATTAGAATGTTTTAATCCTTTTCCTTTTAAGATAAACTTTTTATTGTTTAATGTTTCAGCGTCTACATTAATATCTATTATACCATTTGGTGTTGCAACCTTTACTTTTCCACCAAGTGTTGCAGTAATAGCATCAATATGAACATCAGTTATTAAATCTAGATTTTTTCGTGTAAAAATATTTTGTTTCTCAACAGTTATATCAATATACAAATCTCCATTATTTCCACCATTTACACCACAGTGTCCTTTTCCTAAAACACGTAATCTATCGCCAGTGTCTACACCTTGAGGAATATTAACTTCAATATGAGATTTAATATCTTGACGCTTTTTACCATGACAACAACTACATTCTTTTATAGAATATCCTGTTCCATTGCAATGTGGACAAGGTGAAATAGATTGACTCATGAAAAAGCCATTTCTAACTGTTTTAACATGTTGTCCTGTTCCATTACAATGTGAACATTTTGTTGGTTCTATAGAAGAATCTATACCTTTTCCTCCACACTTTTCACATGGTTTTGTAAGTTTTATATCAAATGCTTTTAGGCATCCATTTACAACATCTTTAAAATTAACCTTTACATTAACTTTAACATCTAAACCATCTTCCGGTATATCATATCTTGGTTTAGAATTTGATTGTCTAGAATGTCTTCCAAAACCAAATGGTGATCCAAATTCAAAATCAGCAAACATATCTCCAAACATATGTCCATGTTCTCGCATAAAGTCTGCCATATTAAAACTACCATTAAAACTATTATGAGTAAACTATGGTCCATCAAATCCAAATTCATCATATTGAGAACGTTTATCAGGATTCTCTAAAACTGAATATGCTTCTGAAATCTCTTTAAACTTTTCTTCAGCTTCTTTCTTTTCAGCATCTGACTTTCCAGACTGAAGATCTGGATGATACTTCATACTAAGCTTTCTATAAGCCTTTTTTATTTCATCAGCTGATGCAGTTTTTGATACACCTAAAATATCATAATAATCTCGTTTCATGAGTTATAATGTACCCTTCTAAGAACGTTAAACAAAATAATTTATCTGGAAAAAATTTTTCCAGATAAACATTCACTCAAAATTAACAAAACTCAGCATCAACTGGACCAGAATCTTGTTTAGAATCAGTTGAAGTATCAGCTGAAGTTGCATTATCCTTAAAGTTAAATGGTCCACCATCTTTAAACATATTTGCAAAACGAGGATCATTTTTCATCTTTTCAATGTCTTCTTCTGAGAAATTAGGAGTTTGTGTACCATTAGGAGCTCCATTTGCATATAACTTCTTAGTAAGAGGTTCCCATGCTTTCATAAGTTCATCATTCAAAGATTTAATAGATTCAACTGTACTTGTTGTCAACTTAATTTCATTTCTAAGTTTTTCAATTGCAGCAAACACTGGCTTCTTTTCATCTTCTGTAAACTTATCTTTAGCATCAGACATACTCTTTTCAATATTATTACACATAGCTTCAGCTGAATTCTTTGCATTTATAAGATTTAATTTCTTTTGATCTTCTTCTGCATGTGCTTCTGCTTCAGCTTTTGCTTTTTCGATTTCTTCTTTTGATAATCCTGAAGCTGATGTAATAGTAATATGTTGCTCCTTACCTGTTCCAAGATCCTTCGCACTTACACTAATAATATTATTCGCATCCACATCAACAGTAATTTCGATTTGTGGAACACCTCTTGGAGCAGGTGGAATTCCATCAAGATTAAAATTACCAATAAGTTTATTATCTGCAAACATCGGACGATTTCCAGTAGCAATTCTAATTGTAACAGCTGGTTGATTATCAGCTGCTGTACTAAATACTTGGGTTTTCTTTGTCGGAATAGTAGTGTTTTTTTCGATCATCGTTGTAAACACTGCACCCATAGTTTCAATACCAATATTAAGCGGTGTTACGTCAAGAAGAAGAATTTCATTTCCAACTTGTTCACCATTCATAATAGATGCTTGAATAGCGGCGCCTTCTGCTACTACAGTATCAAGATTAGCATTTTTTGAAGGTTCTTTGCCGAATAAACTTTTAATTTTTTCCTAAATCATAGGTACACGACATGAACCACCAACTAATACAACTTCATCAACTGTTACATTAGCATCTGCTAAGAGTGCTTTTACTGGAACATCTAATTTATCAATAACTGTGGAAATTAATTGTTCAAACTTCGCTCGTGTAAGTTCTAATATTAAATGTTTAGGACCAGAAGAATCAGCAGTAATAAATGGTAAATTTATACTGAACATTTGCGAAGTAGATAATGCACACTTTGCTTCCTCTGCTACTTCTTGAATTCGCTGCATTGCCATTGTATCTTTACTAAGATCAATACCTTGATCTTTTTTGAATTCTTCAATAATCCATTTAACAATACAATTATCAAGATCCCATCCACCAAGATGATTATCGCCATTAATACCAATTACTTCAAACACACCATCAGCGATATCAATAATTGAAAGGTCTGATGTACCACATCCAATATCTGCAATTGCAATCTTTCCAGTTTTCTTCTTTTCTAAACCATAACATAAACAAGCTGCAGTAGGTTCAGATAATACTCTAACACATTCCATTCCAGCGATAGTTGCTGCATTGCGAGTTGCTTCTTTTGCTGCTGAATTGAAATATGCTGGAACAGTAACAACACATTTTTCCGGAGTATAACCAAGAAAAGCTTCAGCATCCCTTTTCAATTTTTCAAGAATTTTTGCAGAAATTTCTTCAGGTGAATAAAGCTTGTTGTTGATCTTTACACGACATTGATTATTTGGTCCTGCAACAACTTCATATGGAACTTTGCTAATTTCATCTTTTGCTTCATCAACTGTTTTACCCATAAAACGTTTAATTGCAAAAATTGTATTTTTTGGATTTGTCACTCGCTGTCTTGCTGCAGAATTACCAACTAAAATTTCACCAGTTTTAGTAAACGCTATAATTGATGGAGTAGTTAATTTACCGGTATCTTTTGCTGGAATAATTGTAACTTTTCCACCTTCCATTACTGCTACAGCAGAATTACCTGTTCCAAGGTCGATTGAAATAATTTTCTTTATCATTTTATTTTCCTTTTTATTTAGTCATATTTGATCTATAAATTATATT
>CAVJGK010000130.1:0-4215 GCA_963648895.1 Lachnospiraceae bacterium
GCTCTTGTCATTGATACAAGCTCTTCGCCAATAAATTGACTATATAAATTATGCGTGTTTTCTTGATCAACATAGAACATATTTTCACCACTTGGCATCACAACACACAAACCTCTTTCACTCGCAAATCTTTGAATACGTGTTCCATAGAGCCAATCATTTTGATCACCAAAGATACCATGTAATAAATAAAGTGTTTTGTATTCTTTCTTTTGAGTATAGGTCATTGTGTCCATATCTAATGTATCTGTTGGTAAAACAACAGTAACATCAACAGTTCTAAGTAATGCTTTTGATAAATAATTTAATTGAATAATAGCCATAACTACACCTTCCTTAATATATCTAATGTATGGGAACTTGCACCAATCATATCTGATCTTTCACATGTAGATAAATGATATTGCATAAAAAGTTCAAATGTTTCATCATCCATTTTATTTAAAATAGGACGCATATAATCTGCTGGTCCATCAGCAGCAATGATTTTTATTCTTTCTAAATTTAAATCTTGATTTAATTGATTGATCAATTCAATTCTGACATAACTATAAAGATCATCAATATTTGTCTGTGTTTGAAAATGTTCATCAATTTTTCCGCTTTTTAAAGCTTCTTTAATATGGCCATCTCTAAAACCATGAACAAGAACACTATAATCATTCATAACATAAGCAACTAAAATAATACCACCTGTTTTAGTTACACGTTTAGCTTCAGATAAAGCTTTGATTTTATCTTCGTAACTAAAAAGGTGATACATTGGTCCAAATAAAAGTGTTAAATCAAATGTTTCATCTTGATAGCGTGATAAATCTAAAGCAGTTCCTTGATAAGCTTTCACGTTACTTTTCTTAGCTTTTAACATTCCTAAATTATATTTAACAAGTTCAATAGCGTCTACTTCGTAACCTTCTTGGCTTAAAGCAACTGAATATCTTCCTGTTCCAGCACCGATATCTAAAATTCGATCACCTGTTTTTAAATAATCATGAATATATTTCATAGATGTACGATACTCTACTTGACCATGTTTTCTTAAAAGACGTTTGTCTTCACAAAATTTTCCATAATAATTTTCTAATTCGTTCATATACTTATCCTTTTCATTGTTCTCTCTTTTTTATTGTATAATAATTTTTAAAAAGAATGTAGATATTTTACAAAAAATACTTTACAAAATTCATAAAATAGTGTAAACTAATACATGCAGTTGATACGGCGGACGTGGCGAAGTGGTTAACGCACCGGATTGTGGCTCCGGCACTCGTGAGTTCGATTCTCATCGTCCGCCCCATTAGTGAAAATAAAGTCCTTGATAAAGGATTTTTTTATTTATGGAGAAGAATATGATTAAATTAGTACAACCGCAAATAACAGATTTAAAATATAGAAAAAAATTATTAAAAGATAAAAAGACAATGGCTTTTAATAAAATCAATGGTGGAGTTGTTGATTTTAATGAAAAAATATGGAAGTCATGGTATGAATTATGGATGAATGATGCTAAACATTATTATGCTTATGTTTATGATGATGAAATAAAAAAATATATTGGAGAAGTATCCTATTATTTTGAAGAAGAATATCGAGAATATGTTTTAAATATTATCATTGAATATCCTTATAGACATTTAGGAAAAGGGAAGAATGCTTTAGAGCTTTTATGTAAACAAGCTAAAGATAATGGTTTACGTTTTTTATGTGATGATATTGAAAATAATAATCCAGCCAAAAAACTATTTCTTGATTTATGCTTTAAAGAAGTTTGGTCAAGAGAAAATATAACAATGTTGAAAAAACGTCTTTAGAACCTTAATTTTGTTTTCACAAGATATACACATCTTTTGTATATACTAGAAGTAACAAAAGGAGTGATGTTTTATGAAAGAAAAGATGGATAGATATTTGATCAATGGCATGAACTTAAGATATAATCTTAGGCTCATGCCTTTTTATTTTTATCCTTTTTTGTAATAGTATCTCGCATTTCTTTTGATGTAGTATAGGCTTTATAATCATATTACTTTTAATTTGAAGCATTATACTATATATTTGTAGTATAGGATGGTGATGTTATGTTTGTAAAAGTTGTAAAAAATAATAAAGGTCGTCCAAATACCTCTTTTATCTCAATTGTTGAATCTTATCGTGAAGATGGAAAGGTTAAACATCGTACAATCAGAAATCTTGGACTTTTTGATGATGATCAGGTTCCCTATATTAAAGCTGCTTTCGCAAAAAAGAAACCTCGTCTTGTCTATGATGACTAAATTGTAGTAAAGAATATGATGGCTCATGATGCCATCTCTGTATTGTCTAACATTATTAATGATGAATCGCTTATTGATCACGCACAAATTATTCATAATTCCTTTACTAGGAAACGTAAAATCTCTCTTGATAACCTGCTGAACTATCTTATCTTTAGAAATCATGACGTACTTTCAGAAGACCTTGTTTCCTACTTTGGAGCGATGTGTGATTTTGACATTCCTACCAGACAAGCCATGATTAAAAGAATGTCAATTCTCAACTATGATGTATGGGACTTCATCATGGACAGATTTCGAAATGAAATATATAATGAACTGCCTCTTATTAATTTCAAGGATTATATAATCTTAGCAGTTGATGGTTCATTTCTTGATCTTCCACCACATATCGCTTTGAATCATTACTTTGGAGGACACCAAACATCAAAAATGAAGATCTCGGATATCAAAAAGCCACAGGCAAAGGTTTCAATGATTTATGATGTGCTTAATAAGGTTATTTTAGATTTTTCCATTTCTCATTATAAAACATCTGAAATTCCTCTTCTTTTTAAACATCTTAAGAAATTGCAGGAATTCTTCCGTGATAAAAAAATAATTCTGCTGGCCGATAGATATTATGGTTCAGCAGAACTGTTTAGATATTGCGAAATGCATAATATCAAGTACATTGTTCGAGCAAAGAAGAACTTTTTCAAGCATTATATTGAAAAACATGAAGGAGAAAAAGATTTTAATATCAATATTAAACTGGATAAAGCATGGATAAGAAGAATCAAGAATGATGAAGTAAGAAAATCAATTAATGAAGATCCAAAAATAGACATACGTGTTGTAAGAGGAACATATACGTATAATGAAAAAAGCAAAAAGAAAGAACGAGAAATCACTGTAGAAACTCAATATTTTACAAATCTTGATGAAGGATTTGATATAGCAGATATTATTGATCTGTATCATCATGAAAGATGGAATGTAGAAAATGCATATGATGTTTTAAAAAACAGTTTGAACATTGAGCAATACAATACGCATAATCCAATAGGCATTATTAATGAAACAATGGGAAAGGTCATATTCTATAATATTGAACAAATAGTCTTTATAGAATCAAGAAAAAGAATCAAACAAAATAAAAAATGTAAATATGAATATATTCCAAATAACAAATATATTATCAATTTACTTCACCATAATGATTTCATTGTAAGTTTTAAAATGAAAACTGTGAATCAGATTGTCGAAAAAATCGTATCAGCAGGAGCAAAAGAAAAAATATCCATTAGAAAAGGAAGACACTACAAGAGATGGAATAAATTTTTTAAGAGCATACCGAAAACAAGGCATAGAATAGATGGGCGTAGGAATCCACCAGTAGCAAAAGGAAAAGCTGGATTTGTGACCACCAATCACTAAATCCAGCCCCCTGTAGTATAGGGAAATTCCTTTTCCATCGTTACAATAATGATAGGATAATATGAGATAAAAAACAACTGAAAAATCCAAAAAAACGATAAATTTTATAAGGTGCTTTTTGCGCTTTTTTTCATATACATTTTTGATAAGATAAGCATAATAATAAAGGCACAAACCTAAGAAATAAATCTTTCTTAAGTTCATGCCATTGGAAGACTATTCTTTTCTTTTTTGTCCTGATTGAAAGAGCTTACATTTTTTTGATAATTTCGTCTGGAAATATTGTTTTTATGTATTAAATTAGGTACAATATAGTTATATTGTTAGGAGGTAAATTATGGTAAAAGTAATGGCGATTAACGCAGGGAGTTCCTCTTTAAAATTCCAATTGATCAATATGCCAAGTGAAGAAGTTATTACTTCGGGTTTAGTTGAAAGAATTGGACAAGAAGTTGGAAATTTTGTTATTAAAGTAAATGGAGAAAAAATACAAACACAAACACCAATTCCAGATCATCAAGTG
>CAVJGK010000131.1:0-4136 GCA_963648895.1 Lachnospiraceae bacterium
CTAATGGATAATGATCACTGATTCTTAAGAAACCCGCGCATTGTTCAAAAGCTTTTTGACCAAGTTTAGGAACATTTAATAAATCTTTTCTTGAAGTAAATTCTCCATATTCTTCTCTATAAGTAACAATGTTAGTAGCGATAGTTGAATTAATACCAGAAACATAACTTAATAATGAAGGAGAAGCGTGGTTTAAATCAACACCAACTAAGTTAACGCAATTTTCAACTACCCCACCTAAAGCTTCACCTAAATGTTTTTGGTTCATATCGTGTTGATATTGACCAACCCCAATTGATTTAGGATCAATTTTAACCAATTCTGCAAGAGGATCTTGAACTCGACGTGCTAAAGAAATCGCACTTCTAACTGAAACATCTAAATTAGGAAATTCTTTAGTACCTAATTTAGAAGCAGAATAGACAGAAGCTCCTGCTTCGTTAGTAATAACATAATCAATTTTGCAATTTGGGAATTTCTCAAATAAATATTCTTTAATAAATCTTTCTGATTCTCTTCCACCAGTACCATTACCCAATGAAATTAAATCGACTTTGTATTTAACAATAAGGGCTGCTAATTTAACCCCTTCTTTTTCAAGGATTTCTTTTTTATCAACAGTGCCATATAAAACGCCTGTATATAAAACTTTGCCTAGTCGATCAACAATACCGATTTTACAACCAGTTCTAATACCTGGGTCAAAGCCTAAAACTACTTTGTTTTTAGTTGGAGATTGAAGTAATAATTCTTTTAAATTAGATTTAAATACTTCAATTGATGTATTTTCACTTGTTTCTAATAAAGTCGCAAAAACTTCATTATCAATACTTGGTTTAATTAATCTTTTATAAGCATCTTCAATTGCTTCTGATAAAATATTTTCAAAAGGTGAATTAGCTTTAATAATATCTTTTTTGATATGATTGATATTTGTTTCATCTCTACCAGTAATATCAATTTTTAAAACGCCAAGTTTTTCTCCTCTACTTATCGCTAAAACTCTATGAGATGCAATTTTATTAACTGGTTCAGAATAATCATAATATTGACCAAATTTTTCAAGTTCATCGGCATCTTTTTTATTTAATTTAGTTGTAACGTTAAAGTTTTTAATAACATTACTTCTAATAAATTTACGATATTCAGAATTATCTGAAACCATTTCTGCAATGATATCTTTAGCCCCTTGTAAAGCATCTTCTATAGTATTAATTTTCTTTTCAGGATTAATAAATGTTGAAGCATATTCATTAAGTTCTGGATTATTAACTTGTTTTAATAAATATTGGCTTAAAGGTTCTAATCCTGCATCTTTAGCAATGCTCGCTCTTGTTTTCTTTTTAGGTTTGTAAGGGCGATAAATATCTTCAAGTTCTGATAAAGTATGAGCGTTAAATAAAGATTCTTTAATTTCGTCTGTTAACTTACCTTGTTCTTCAATTGATTTTAAAATCGTATCTAAACGATCATAAAAATTAGTATAATAAGTATATTTTTCAACAAAAGATCTTAAGACTTCATCGCTTAAAGAACCAGTTAATTCTTTTCTATAACGAGCGATAAATGGAACTGAACATCCTTCATTTAATAAAGATATTACGTTTTCAACTTGTTTTGATTTTAATGATAAATCATTTTCAAGTTTTTGATTAATTAATTCTTGATACATCATTTTCTCCTAATAACGCAAATGTTAGGCAAGGCCTAACATGCGTAAAAATATATTTTAGATTGCAACAATGTTAACAATCTTACCTTTAATAACAATTATCTTTTTAATTGTCTTGCCTTCTAAACGAGATTTAATACCTTCGTTATTTAAAGCAATGTCTTCAATTTCTTTTTCACTTGCATTAGTTGGTACTTCGATAACTTCTCTTACCTTACCACAAATTTGAACTGCAATTTTAACAGTAGCTAAAGCAAGCTTTGATTCATCATATGTTGGCCATTTAACAAAGTCAATAATTTCTTTGTGGCCTAATTTTTCCCAAATTTCACTACAAATGTGAGGACAAATTGGAGCGAGTAATTGGACAAATCCTTCTAAATAAGGTTTATAAATCTTTTCTTGTTTATAAACTTCATTAATGAAAATCATCATTTGAGAAATTGCAGTATTGAAAGCTAAAGATTCAAAATCATTAGTGACTTTCTTAACTGTGAAGTTATAAATATAATCTAAGTTATTATCATTTTCGTTTGTCATTTTTGAAATGAAAGGTTCTTCATCAAATAAACGATAAACTCTATCTAACCATCTCTTTGCTCCATCAAGTCCTGAATCAGACCATGGTAAACTTGCTTCAAGAGGTCCCATAAACATTTCATATAATCTTAATGAATCTGCACCATAATCTCTTACTACATCATCTGGATTAACAACATTGCCTTTAGATTTAGACATCTTTTCACCATTTGAACCTAAAATCATACCTTGGTGGAATAATTTTTGGAATGGTTCTTTATGAGATACATATCCTTGATCATATAAGAAATTCATCCAGAAACGAGAATATAATAAATGTCCAACGGCATGTTCTGTACCACCGACATATAAATCAACTGGCATCCAGTGTTTTTCAAGTTCTTTATCGCAGAATGTTTCTTCATTATTTGGATCAATATATCTTAAGAAATACCAAGATGAACCAGCACTACCTGGCATTGTAGAAGATTCTCTTCTTGCAGGTTTGCCATTATAAGTTAAATTAATCCAATCTGTGGCATTTTCAAGTGGTGATTTACCATCTGGTGATCTTTTATAATCTTTAACTTCAGGAAGTAATAATGGTAATTCACAATCTTTTAATGGAACAATTTCATCGCCGATAAAGACAACTGGAATTGGTTCACCCCAATATCTTTGTCTAGCAAAAATCCATTCTCTTAATTTGTAATTGACTTGTTTTTTACCAATACCTTTTTTTGTAAGATAATCAATCATCTTATTAATTGCGTCTTCTTTATTTAAACCATCTAAGAATCCTGAATTGATATGTAATCCATCTTGAGTATATGCACTTTTAGAAATGTCTCCACCTTCAAGGACTTGAATAATTTCAATACCGAACTTTTTAGCGAAAGCATAATCTCTTTCATCATGTGCAGGAACTGCCATGATCGCACCAGTACCATAAGTGATTAAGACATAATCGGAAATCCAAATTGGAATCTTTTTACCATTTACTGGGTTAATTGCATAAGCACCAGTGAAAGCACCTGTTTTTTCTTTGTTTAATTCAGTTCTTTCTAAATCAGATTTACTCGCAGCAAACTCGATATATTTTTCAACTTCTTGTTTTTGTTCTTCAGTTGTAATTTTCTTAACTAATGGATGTTCAGGAGATAAGACACAGTAAGTCGCACCAAATAAAGTATCACAACGTGTTGTAAAGACTGTGAATTTTTCATTTGTTCCATCAACATTGAAATCAACTAATGCACCAACTGATTTACCAATCCAGTTTCTTTGGATTTCTTTTGTTGAACTTGGCCAATCAATTTCATCTAATTGTTCTAACAATCTTTCTGCATATTTAGGAATATCTAAGACCCATTGTTTCATATTCTTTCTAACAACAGGATAATTACCTCTTTCAGAACGTCCGTTGATAACTTCATCATTAGCTAAAACTGTTCCTAATTCTTCACACCAGTTAACTGGCATATCGATTAATTTAGCTAAACCTTGTTCTAATAATTTTTTGAAAATCCATTGAGTCCATTTATAGAATTTTGGATCACATGTAGAAATTTGTTTAGACCAGTCAAAGCTAAATCCTAACATCTTTAATTGAGCAGTAAAAGTTTTGATGTTTTGTAATGTAAATCCTTCAGGGTGGTTACCTGTTTGAATCGCGAATTGTTCAGCTGGTAAACCAAATGAGTCAAAGCCCATTGGATGAAGGACATTATATCCTTGCGCTCTTTTCATTCTTGCCATGATGTCAGTCGCTGTATATCCTTCAGGGTGGCCGACGTGTAATCCTTTACCACTTGGGTAAGGGAACATATCTAATACGTAATATTTTGGTTTTGAAAAATCATGGGTATCACAAAAATATGTATTGTGTTCATCCCAATATTTTTGCCATTTCTTTTCTATTTCTTGATAGTTATAGCTCATATAT
>CAVJGK010000132.1:0-3956 GCA_963648895.1 Lachnospiraceae bacterium
AACATAACTTACCAATTTTTGATGAAAAAAGAGAAATTGAAGTACTTAATAAAAATTTAAAATTGATAGAAGATGAAAATTTAAAAAAGTATTTCAAAGAATTTTTAATTGATATGATGAATGTTTCTAAAAAATATCAAAAAGAGATATTAGAAAGGAAACAATAATATGATGAACATGGTATTTAAAAAAAGCTTACCTTCACCAGATGAAATTAAAGCACTTGTACCTTTAGATGATAAATATAAAAAGATTAAAGAAAAAAATGACAAAGAAGTACAAGATATTATTTTAGGCAAATCAAAAAAATTACTTTTGATTATTGGCCCTTGCTCGGCAGATAATGAAAACGCCGTTATTGAATATATTTCGCATTTAAGAAAGATTCAAGACCAAGTAGAGGATGTAATTAAAATTGTCCCTCGTATTTATACAAATAAACCAAGAACTACCGGAGAAGGTTATAAAGGAATGCTTCATCAACCAGATCCTAAGGGCGTTCCTGATATGAAAAAAGGTATCATCGCCATTAGACATATGCATATGAGAGCCTTAGTTGAATATGGATTTTCCTGCGCTGATGAAATGTTATATCCAGAAAACCACATGTTTTTAGATGATTTATTATCTTATGTAGCAGTTGGAGCAAGAAGTGTTGAAAATCAACAACATCGTTTAGTAGCTTCAGGCTTAGATATCCCTGTTGGCATGAAAAATCCAACGGGTGGGGATGAAGTTGTCATGATGAATTCGATTATCGCGGCTATCCATCCTCATACATTTATCTACCGTAATAACGAAGTAGAAACAAAAGGTAATTTATTGACTCATGCGATTTTAAGAGGATATGTAGATAAACATGGAGTAAATCACCCAAATTATCATTATGAAGGACTAGTTTATCTTTGTTCTTTATTTGATAAATATAATTTACCTAATAAAGCTTTAATCGTTGATTGTAACCATTGCAATTCTAATAAAAATTATATCGAACAAATTAGAATCGCTCACGAAGTATTAGAATCTACTTCTCTTAATCCAAAAATCTTTGATATGGTTAAAGGATTAATGATTGAATCTTATTTAGTTGATGGTAATCAAAAAGTCGAAGAAGGAGTTTATGGTAAATCAATTACTGACCCTTGCTTAGGCATTGAAAAAACTGAAAAATTAATTTTAGATATCGCAGAATATCGAAGAAAACAAATTTAATAAAAAAAGGAGAATGAAAAAATGGATAATTTAGAAAGAATGAAGACATTAGTTAGCTTATTAAATAAAGCTGCATATGATTATTATGTTAATGATAATCCTACAATGTCTGATGATGAATATGATCGACTTTATCGTGAATTGACAACCCTTGAATCTATGTATCCAGATCACATTGAAGTAAATTCTCCTACTCAAAGAGTCGCGGATAAAGTATTAGATAAATTTGATAAGATTACTCACAATGTCAAAATGATGTCAATTGATGATGTTTTTAATACTGAAGAAGTAAAAAAATTTGATTTAGATATCAAAAAGATTATTAAAAATCCTACTTATAACTGCGAATTAAAAATTGATGGATTATCAGTTTCTTGTATTTATGAAAAAGGTGTTTTAAAAGTAGCTTCCACCCGTGGAAATGGTACTACTGGTGAAATTATTACCAACAACGCAAAGGCGATTAATTCAATTCCTTTAAAATTAAATGAACCTTTAGATATTGAAGTTAGAGGCGAAATCTTCATGCCTAAAAAGTCTTTAGAAAAAGTTAATAAAGAAAGAGATGAAGAAGGTTTACCACTATTTGCCAATTGTCGAAATGCGGCTAGTGGAACTATTAAATCTTTAGATAGTAAAATAGTTTCTAAAAGAGGACTTGATAATTTCATGTATCAAATCATTGGATTAAATTCTTTAAAACAAGATGAAGTTTTAACTTATTTAAATAAATTAGGTTTTAAAGTTAATCCAAATGGTAAAAAATGTGATTCTATTGATGAAGTTATAGATTATATTTCTTATTGGAGAGACCATAAAGATGATCTTCCTTATCCAATCGATGGAATTGTTATCAAAGTTAATCAAAGAGAAGATTATGATGCGATTGGTTATACCATTAAGTGTCCTAAATGGTGTATTGCTTATAAATATCCAGCAGAAGTTGGAACAACCATTTTAAGAAAGATTGTTTTCCAAGTAGGAAGAACTGGTACAATCACTCCAGTTGCTGAATTTGATCCAGTCTTTATTTCTGGAACAAGTGTTACTAGAGCGACATTGCACAATGAAGATTTCATTAAATTAAGAGATATTCGTTTAAACGATACTATTAAAGTAAGAAAATCTGGAGAAATTATTCCTGAAGTATTTGAAGTTGATTTATCTAAAAGACCTAGTGATTCAACTCCATTCCATATGATTGAATTTTGCCCAATTTGTCATTCTAAATTAGTTAGAAAAGAAAATGAAGCAGATTATTATTGTTTAAATGAAGATTGCCAAGCAAGAAAAGTTAATTCTTTAATTCATTTTGCTTCCAAAAATGCGATGAATATTGAATCTCTTGGCGCTTCTATTATCCAAAAATTATTTGATTTAGGATTAATTAAAGATATTCCTTCAATCTATCATCTACATGAACATCAAGAAGAATTAATATCTCTTGATAAGATGGGAAAAAAGAGTGTTGAAAATCTTCTTTCTAGCATTGATATATCTAAAAACATGAATCTAGATAAATTAGTCTTTGGTTTAGGTATTAAAAATGTTGGAGCCAAAGTTGCTACATTATTATGTGATAAATATCCTTCGATGTATGAACTTGAAAATGCTAAATATGAAGATATATTATCTATTCCTGATGTTGGGGAAATAATCGCTCAAAGCGTGGTAGATTATTTTAAAAATGAAAATAACATTAAAATGATCAATGAATTAAAAGACTTAGGCTTAAATATGTATTTTAAGAAAAAAGATATGGTCAATGGGGTATTCGCTCATAAGATTGTTGTTTTAACAGGTACTTTATCTTCTATGGGAAGAAGTGAGGCCAAAGATAAAATTGAAGCATTAGGAGGAATTGTCACTAATTCTGTTTCTAAAAAGACTGATATTCTTATTTCTGGTGAAGCTTCTGGCAGTAAATTAGCCAAAGCGATTGAATTAGGTATTAAAATTCTTAATGAAAATGAATTTTTAGATATGATTAAAGAGTAGAAATTAAATTTTCTACTTTTTTTCTTGACCTCAAGTTGACTTTATCTTTTATAGTGAAATTGCTTTTAGGGAGGAAGTTAAAAATGGAAAATTTAAAAGTGTATTGTCATATGTATTTATCTATCGATGGAAAAAGTGTTGGAGATTTTATGAATGAAGATTTTAACTATGAATCTGGAAAATTCTATAATGATGAAATCTTTAAAATGGGTAATAATATGGCTAATGGTAAATTAACATGGATAGATGAAGATTTAAAAAATTCTATATCACTAGATAATTACAAAGAAGAGACTTTAGAAGATTATATTGTATTAAATGATTATTATCATTTTATTTTTGATCGCACTGGTGAAACTTATTTTATTTCTAATAAAACTTTTTATGGTGGAAAAGTGATGCAAATTGTCATGATTCTAACTAACGATGTTAATAAAAGATATTTAGCTTATTTAAAATCATTAAAGATTTCTTATATTATTTGTTCTAAAGAAAATTATCTTAAAGAAGCATTAACAAAAGTTCGTGATAATTTTAAAATTGAAAATTTTATTCTTACTGGTGGTGCACTTATAAATGGAGGATTTTTAAAAGAAGATTTAATCGATGTTATTTCTTTAGTCATTTCACCAAATATTGATGGAGTAAAAAGCGACAAAGGTTTTATTGAAATTGATAAATATAACTTTAATAATTTTAAGTTTAATAAAGCAAATCCATTAAAAGATGGAGGCGTTCAATTATTA
>CAVJGK010000133.1:0-3953 GCA_963648895.1 Lachnospiraceae bacterium
GTGTAAGAGTATTTGAAATTAATTTAGTGCTTCATTCATTAACTTTAATAACTTTTTTTAATTATATTTTTTTGTTTAGGTTAAATGTGATAGAATTGTTAAGACATAGGTTAAATTTATAAATTAATTTATAAAGGGAGGATAATTATGACAATTACAAAAGTTATCAATGATGGACAACTTATTATCTCTATCGAAGGTGTATTAAATTCTTCTAATGCACAAGAAGCAAGTGAAAAAGTAGAAAATGAACCAAGTGCGGGTGTTAATTCTATTTTGATTGATATTAAAAATCTTGATTATATTTCTAGCGCAGGCTTACGTATTATTTTAAGTTTAAAAAAGAAAGCTAAAGCAATGCCTTTTAAGATTATTAATGCGAATAATGATGTTATGAAAGTATTTGATGATACAGGATTTTCATCGATTATGGATATTGAAGCTGCTTTAAGACATGTTTCAATTGAAGGATGTAAAATGATTGGTCATGGTGCATGTGGGGAAGTATATCGTTTAGATGATGAACAAATTATTAAATTATATTATCCTCATATCTCTAATGATTTAATTGAACAAGAAAAAGCTTTAGCGAAAAAAGCTTTCACTTTAGATATTCCTACTGCCATCTCTTTTGATATTGTTGATTGCGATGGTAGAAAGGGTGTTATTTATGAATTAATCAATTCAAAAACTGTTACTGAATTAATTAAAGATGACATTGATCATATGGATAAATACATTTCTTTATATGTTGATACATGTAAAAAGATTCATTCTATTGATGGAAGTAAATCTGATTTACCTAGCTTCAAAGATTTAAACAAAGAAGATATTGATAAAATTACTGATATCACTGATGAAGAAAAAGCATTATTATATCATTTCATTGATTTAGTACCAGAAGGAAGTACATGTATTCATGGTGATTTAAATCCAAACAATATCATGTTTTCTAATAACGAATGCTGCTTAATCGATATGGGTGAATTTTCTATTGGTATTAAAGAATGGGATATTTCAAGAATCTTATTCTCATTAAAATATTGTAATATGTTTAATGACTTTAATTCATTTTATAAAATGAGTCATGATGAAGTAGATAAGATTTTAAAATTATTCTTAGATGGATATTATGGTATGCATGATTTAGATAAAATATCTTGCTTAGATTCTAATTCTAAATTCTTAATGCCTCTAACATGGTTTAGATGTATATGCTCAATGTGTAAGGGTGATCGTTGGTCACCTGAATTTAAAAAATTGGGTCAAGAATTATTACACGATCACTTAATACCATTTATTAAAGAATTGGATAAATAATTATGTATTATCGTTTAGTAATTGTTGGAGTAGTGATAGTCGCGGTTACCTTTATTCTTAATTTAGTCGACTTAAAAACTACTTTCTTTGAAAAATTGAATTACTGGGCAAAACAAGTTCTTTTTGGTGTAATCTTTGGAGCATTGGCAATATTTGCGAATGAATTTAGCTACAATATGTATGGCGCGGTTATCAATATTAGAGATGCTGCACCAATTGCCGCGGCTTTAAACTTTGGAGGACCTGCTGGAATTATTGCCGGAATTATCGGAGCGATTGAAAGATTTTGCGCCGGAAAATTTTGGGGTGCTGGAGAATATACTACACTTGCTTGTTCTTTCTCTTGCTTAGTTTCTGGCTTAGTAGGTTGTTTAATAAAAGAAGTCATCTTAAAGAAAAAGAATGTTACTTGGCATTGGGGATTTCAAACAGGAATTTTAGTTGAAGTATTCCATATGCTAATGATAATGCTAACCACTTTTAGCGACAATAACACCTATTTTAAAATTGTTCAACAAATATGCTTACCGATGATTCTAGGCTGTGGTTTGACCTCTTTATTCTCCGTATTAGTCGTTCAATTAACGGCTAAATACGTTTTCAATTTCCGTCGGGATAATCGAAAAACATTATCTAAATCATTCCAAATATTTTTGTTATCTGCATGTGTTGTTTGTTTCTTTTCTTCAACTTTATATGATCAATATTCAGAAAGAAAAATTCAAATGACTGCCGCGAAACAAACCCTTCAATCCACTTTATATAAAGCAATGAATTTCTTTAATTCTGATGATGCTGCATATAATGAAGATGGAGATGAATTAACCATCGATGAAATTAAAAAATATGCATATAATCTAAGCGTTGGTCAAAATGGTTATGTTTGTATATATGATAAAGAAACAGGTAAATCAATTTTTGAAGAAGATATTTATAATAATTATAAAATCGAAGGATTAAATGGACTTGATGCAAGAACTTTACTCTTAGATTCTGATGAAATGCAATATATTACTTTATATGGACCTTTGTTAGATCCTTTAGGTCAAACCATTTATGAAGAGTGTATTGAAACTGAATCAGGAACATATTGCACTGAGAAATTTGGTGATGTTCCTTATTATGTCTGCGCGACAAGTCAAATATGTGCGAGTAATCAAAAACAATATATCATTGTAAGTTTCTTACCTTATGAAGAAGTTTCTTTTTCTATCAATTCATCGACATATACAAATGCTTTTATTCAAATTATTGTCTATTCAAGCATTTATATTATGATCTATGTTTTAGTAGATCGCTTAGTTATTAAAAATATCTTAAAGATCAATAATTCTTTAAAAGCAATTACACGCGGTAATTTAAATGTTACATTAGATGTTAAAGATACAAAAGAATTTAGACATTTATCAGAAGATATTAACTTAACTGTTTCAACTTTGAAAAAATATATCGCAGAAGCAGAAACAAGAATGGAAAAAGAACTCACGATGGCAAAAGAAATTCAACAATCTGCCTTGCCTAATGTTTTCCCTCCATTCCCAGATAGAAAAGAATTTGATATCTATGCAAGTATGGATACAGCAAAAGAAGTCGGAGGAGATTTCTATGATTTCTTCTTTGTTAATGATACTTCTTTGGCTTTAGTTATCGCCGATGTTTCTGATAAAGGAATTCCTGCTGCATTATTCATGATGAGAGCTAAATCGGTTATTAAATCTTTAGCCCAAAGTGGATTAAGTGTCAATGAAACTCTTCAAAGTGCGAATAATGCCTTGTGTGAAAATAACGATGCAGGATTATTTGTTACAGCCTGGATTGGTATTATTAATATTTATACAGGTGAAATGGTTTATGCAGATGCTGGACATACATTACCTTTATTAAAACATGGAGAGAAATTTGAATTTGTCAAAACTAAACACTCCCTTGTTTTAGGCGGTATGAGTGATATTAAATATAATGCCTATAGCTTAAAACTAGAAAAAGGTGATGAATTATATCTTTATACGGATGGAGTGACCGATGCGATTGATAAAAATGGACAACATTATGGTGAAGATAGATTAAAGAATTATGTAAATAATCATCAGTTTGATAAAATGCATGATTTATGTGAAGGCGTATCTAACGACATTAAAGAATTTGCCGAAGGAACTTCCCCATTTGATGATATTACAATGCTTGGATTTAAATATTTAGGATCTAATATCAAGGTAAAAACATTACCTTGTGATTTATCAAGTGTTGATATTACTACTGATTTTATTTATGAATCATTAAGTGATAAATGTCCTAAAAATAAAATCATCAATCAAATCAATGTTTCTGTTGATGAAATTATCTCTAATATCATCAAATTTGCTTTTGATGGTAAAAATGAAAACAAGACTTTTGATGTATCACTAGAAGAAAAAGAACGTCATGTCATTATTAAATTTATTGATAAAGGTAACCCATTTAATCCTTTATTAAATAAAGAAGTTGATGTTACTAAATCTGTTGAAGAAAGAGAAATTGGAGGACTAGGCATCTTCTTAGTCAAAAAATTAATGGACAATGTCTATTATGAATATAAAGACGAACAAAACATTTTAACAATCATCAAAAAATGGTAAAAGCAGCTAGAATCATCT
>CAVJGK010000134.1:0-3918 GCA_963648895.1 Lachnospiraceae bacterium
CCTTTAAATATTCTTTTTCTTCCAATTTATAATTAGGATATCGATTAGATACATAAGCATCTAAATCATATATTTCACCATCACCATCTTTAATTTGGCCATCATGTCTAACTGGGCTATTTAAAACTTCATTAGAATTGCAAATAACTTCCACATATTCATTATCATATATTTTTTCGTAATTTTGTTTTTCGTTATTATAAATCACAAATCCATCTATTAAACTATAAGAGAAATCATTTAAATGTCTTAATTCATTCAAGTCACAATTTTGTTTATAGTCATAAACATTAGTCTCGCTAGCAACTATAAAGCCATTATCATCAACCAAATCAACGTAATATGCACCATCATCAGAATTTAAAATGTCTATCTTTTTATAATATTCATATTCTATTTCATCAAGATTTAGTTTTGATAAAATATTATTTATTTCGATCGAATCAATATTTATTGTTTCATTTCCTTTAAACAATATTTCATCTTTCTCATAAGCTCTAGTTTTTATCGCGTTTGGCCCAAATATAGAAACAAGTAGCGATGTAGAACTCATTAGCATTAAAATTTTGTGTTTGTTCATAATTAGTACCTCCTCAAACTCTAATATTTTTTATGCATTTCATCATATATTTTTTTGCCATCATTAAAATTTAAATTAGGATTTTCTTTTAAAAATAAATCCAACTTGGTATCTAATTTATTTCGTAACGTAACTTCTTTAGTGAATTCTTGTAATTTTAAAAATTCTTGAACATTTTTTTCTTTTAGTTTTAAAGCAAAATACATTGCAAGTAAAACCAAATGCTTTTTATATTTGCACATTATACGATTATTACTTTTCAATAAGTATTGTTCTATTAAGCATTCTCCACCACACAAATATCTGATATTACAATTGAAGCAATTATTGTTATTCAATTGTTTTTTGAAGATTGTTTGTTGCTTAATATTATCAATATGATTAATATCACCAACACAAAATTCGTCAATACCAGATGCAGCAGGACATACATATATTTTTAAATCTTCATTTAGAGTTATTCTGGATAATCCTCCATCACACCTAATAAAGCATCTTTGATTTAAAAGAATCCTTTTTATAAATTTACCAAAGTAATCGTCACCATTTAACAAAGTTTTGATATATTTATTATTATTTTTGTTCGTTTCATCTAATAAGAAATTTGCCAATTTATCATATTCTTGTAACCATAAATCAATTGTTTTTTCATTAAAAGATACATCACAATTTCTTGCTGGTTTATAACTTATAGTATTAAAAGTTTCACTTAGCTCTTTTAAAGAATCAACCAATGAAAATACATCATTAGTCAATGTAGTTGCACATCCAACATATTCATGATGTTCTATATTCTTAACATTATTTATAATTATTTCATATGTATCTTCATTTGATTTTGTTTTTCTATGTTTATTATGAATTATGGAATTACCATCTAAACTAACACCAAATAATATTCCATTCTTTTGCAATATCTTTGCAATACTTTTAGTAAGTAAGGTACCATTTGATACAAACGAAACAAGTATTTCTCTATTTATATGATTTGATTTTTCAACACAATAATTTTTTATTTTTAAGATATTATCAAGATACAATAAAGGTTCACCTTTACCACTTAAATCCACATAGTATTTTTCTTTATTTGGATAGGTTTTAAAACATAAATCTAAATATTTAGTTATTAAATTAAAATCTAAATTTATTCCATTTTTATTCGTGTTAAAACAATAATCACATTTTAAATTGCATGCATTTGATATATTAATGCTAAAAGTTACACTAGATGTATTATAGTTATTAAAATCTAAATTTGATATATTTCCAAAATTTAATGAATTTTCTTTTAAGTTATTTAATCCAAAAGAAAAAGAGCAGGTATTACTGTCTATATAAACAATCTCGCCTAAAATTTTTTCTTTTGTTATCATACTTTCATCATCCTTGAAAATATGATATCATACTTATATCTTTTTTGTAATATTACAAAATCCGGATTTTGTAACACAATTAGTTACTTACTTTTGTTTCTTTTAGTTTTAAAATAATTTGAAATAATTGATGAGCATTCTTCTTTTAATACACCTTTAATTGCATTAGGATAATGATTTAATTTATAAGAATATAAATCAAATAAACTACCTAGCGCTCCCATTTTAGGCTCACTTGCACCATATATAACATTTTTAAAACGAGATTGATATATCGCTCCTGCACACATAGAACATGGTTCAAGAGTAACATAAATATCACAATCTATTAATCTCCAAGAATTCAATTTTTTACACGCTTTATTAATCGCAACTATTTCTGCATGGGCTAAAGAATTATTTTTAGTTTCTCTTAAATTATGTCCTCGAGCGATAATCTTATCATCTTTAACTATTACACATCCAATTGGAACTTCATCAATTAATAAAGCTTTTGAAGCTTCTTTTAAAGCTTCTTTCATATATTTTTCTTCTTTTGTCATAATTTTCTAAAATAAAAACCATTGCACACACAAGGACAGTTTAAGGCTGCTACCTCCCGGTCCTGACCTGGTTCACCTACTTGCATCGCAATGGCATTAATATTATATAAATTATCTTATATTTAGTAAAGAATTATTTTTTCATTGAATTAACTATAATGTTTCTTACATCATCTTTAGTTAATGAAGTAAATCCCGCAGGGAAGACAATAGTTGCATTTACACAATCTTCTAAATTATCTTTTGTAACACCTAATGTAGTTACATCCATAACTAAACCAATTTCTTCCATCCATTTTTTCATGCAAGCAATACCTTCTAACGCAATTTCTTCATCACTTTTGTTAGTTGGATTAACATTCCATACATTTAAAGCAAATTTCTTAAATTGTGGAATACCAAATTTTAATACATAGTTATAATACGCAATTGAAACTGCCGCGAGTGTCATACCATGAGTTGCGTTAGTGACCGCACCAATAGCTTGACCAATCATATGAACCATCCAGTCAGTTGTTTTTCCTTTTTCAACCAATGTATTTAAAGCCCAAGTTGCATCCCACATAATATTACTTCTTGCTTCATAATTTAAAGGATCTTTTATTGCGACTCTACTAGAAGTAATTAAACTTCTCATTAATCCTTCCATAAGATAATCAGATGCACAATCTTCTCCATCAGAGAAATATTGTTCACAAATATGATTAAACGCATCATAGATACCTGCAATCATTTGATATTGAGGAACACTATAAGTAAATTCTGGATTTAAAATGGAGAACTTTGGATAAACATTTGTACCAAAGACTTTACCAATTTTTAGTTTTTGTTCAGTATTTGTAATAACTGCTCCACCATTCATTTCCGAACCAGTTCCAACCATTGTTAAAATAGAACCAACTGGAATAGGTTTGCAAGTGCATTCTTCTTGTTTTAAATAATAATGTTCCCATGGGTCTCCATCAAGATTAATAGATGCAGATAAAGCTTTTGAATAGTCAATTACTGAACCGCCTCCCACTGCAAGAATAAAATCAATCTTATTTTCACGAGCGATTTTAATTCCTTCTAATAGTTTTCTATATGTTGGATTAGGCATAACACCATTATCTTCAAAAACTTGATAATTATTTTCTTTTAATATTTTGATAATAACATCATAGATACCATTCTTTTTAATAGATCCTCCTCCATAAACAAGTAAGATTCTATTTCCATAAGGTTTTAATTCTTCTGGAAGTTTTTCTAGAGCATCTTTTCCAAATATTAATTTTGTTGGATTGTAATAAGTAAAATTACCTTTCATTTTTCTTTTCCTCCTGATATATCCTTATCTTAAATCCTAAAGTCAACTTTAGGTCAAGCATATTTTTTAATTATTTTTTATTAAAATAGAAATATGGGTTATAAATGGCTTAAAATG
>CAVJGK010000135.1:0-3912 GCA_963648895.1 Lachnospiraceae bacterium
AAATTATGCAAGTAGTTTATGGCTATTTGTTTTATCAAGTAAATAATAAAGAAGAAGATGTCAAAGCTTTAATGGAAGGTGTCTATGAAGATGAATATGAAAATATTCCTACATTCTCTAAAGAAGTTATTGTTAAATCTTTATTAAACCAAGAAGAAATCGATAAATTAATCGCAGAAAATTTATCTGCAAAATTAAGATTAGATAGATTAAATATTGTTGGTCATGCAATTTTATTATTTTCTATTGGTGAGGTTAAATATTGTTCTTTTGAAGATGTTTCAAAAGCAACAATGATCAACGTTGCAGTTGAACTCGCTAAAAAGTATTTAGACGATAAAGAATATCGCTTTATTAATGCTGTATTAGATAAGATTTTATAATTATCATGGATAAGATTTATAGCGTTAGTAATATCAATCAATATATACAATACATTATTCAAAATAATGCTTCTTTACAAAATATCTTAGTTCAGGGAGAAATCTCTGGATTAAGAAAAGATTTTAAAGGGCATTATTATTTTTCTATTAAGGATGATAGATGTTCTTTAAGTTGCAAAATGTGGTCTTCAACAGCTTCTAGATTGAACTTTATTCCTAAAGATGGTGATGAAGTTTTAATTAAAGGATCTGTTGATGTTTATGATGTTCGTGGTACTTATTCTTTAACTGCATATTATATGGAGCCTTATGGGTTAGGAAAAGAATTATTAAAGTTACAAGAACTTAAAAAGAAATTGGAACAAGAAGGACTTTTTTCTTTGCCTAAAAAGAAAATACCAGCATTTCCTAAATCTATTGGTGTTGTAACAGCTTCTTCTGGCGCGGCAGTCCATGATTTAATAACTACAATACAAAAAAGATATAATTCTCAAATATATGTCTTCCCTTGTTTGGTACAAGGCAAAGATGCACCTAAAAGTATTATTAAAGCATTAGAAAGAACTAAGGATTATCCACTTGATGTCATTATTGTTGGACGTGGAGGAGGATCTAATGAAGATCTATTTTGCTTTAATGATGAAGAATTGGTTAGATATGTAGCTTCATTGAATGTACCTATTATATCTGCGGTAGGGCATCAAATTGATTCAACTTTAATCGATTTGGTATCTGATGCTTCTTGTATTACTCCAACTGATGCTGGAGTTAAAGCAACACCGAATAAATATGATTTAATCGATGAACTAGATTCCTATCAAATTCAATTAACTTCTTTAATTAATAGGATAATAGATAATTATAAGAATCGTTTATTGAATATTAATGCTTCTAAAGGATTAATAAGTCCTTTTGATAAATACCAACTTAAAGTGAAAGAATTAAATTCAATTCAATTAAGATTAAATGGAAGAATGAATGAAATTATTTCAGATTATGATAAATCCTATCATAATTTAAATGGTAGATTAAAAGCATTAAATCCTTATTTAATATTAAATAAAGGTTATTCATTAATTAATGTTGGTGAGGAAATAATTTCTAGCGTTGATCAAATTAAAGAAAATGATGATATGATTATTACTTTAAAAGATGGTAAAGTAATTAGCAAAGTAATTTCTAAATCTAAAGGAGAATAGATTATGACAAAGAAAGAATTAACAATTGAAGAAAAATTTTCTAGATTAGAAGAACTAGTTTCAAAATTAGAAAATGAAAAGATGACATTAAAAGAATCTTTAGCTTTATATCAAGAGGCTATGAATCTTTCTAAAGAATTAAATGTGGAACTAAATGAAGCTAGTAAACAAGTTTTAATAGTCCAAGAAAACAATAAATTAGAAAATTTTGAAGAAGAAAAATAAATTTTAGTAACTAAGACCTAAGAGGATGAGTGGGAGACCATTCATCCTCTTTTTTCGTAAAAAAATTCCAAATAAAAAAAGTTAAACAAAAAATTATAAAAAATACTTGTCAAATGGGTTGGTTGTGCTATAATGTGGGTACAAGTGGAGGAAAGTGGGGTAACAAGTATGTTTTTTATCGGAACCTATTATCATAGCCTAGATGAAAAATCCCGTGTTACTTTGCCTTCGAAGCTTAGAGAGAAGCTTGGATCAAGCGTTTATGTTAATCTCGGACTTGATAAATGTTTAGCTATTTATCCTGAAGAAACATTTATAAAGTTGGCGGATGAAATTTCTGCAAAAAGTAGTTTAAATCCTCAAATCAGAAATTATAAGCGTGTATTTTTCGCTAACTCATTCCAATGCGATATTGATAAACAAGGTCGTATTCAATTGACAAAAGAATCAAAAGAAAAATGTTCAATTGATAAAGAAGTTGTTATTATCGGTATCGACGATCACATTGAGATTTGGGATAAAGAAAAATTCGCTAAAATGGAAGAAGAGAACGAAACTGCTTATGAAGAAAATGCTTCAAGTCTTTATGAAGGATTATAGCTTATGGAATACAAACACATACCAGTTCTTCTAAAAGAAACCATTGATGGACTTAACTTAAAGCCTGATGGAATTTATGTAGATGGCACTCTTGGTCGAGGTGGCCATTCAAGTGAAATCTTAAAGGTTGCGACAAAAGGACATCTATATTGTTTCGATCAAGATAAACAAGCAATAGCTGAATCAAGAGAGAGATTAGAACAAATTGGGAAAAACTTCACACTGATTAACGACAATTTTGAAAATCTAAAAAAAGATTTAAATGAATTAGGAGTTGAACAAGTTGATGGATTTCTATTTGATCTAGGCGTAAGCTCTGCACAATTTGATGAATCTGATAGGGGATTCTCTTACCGTTATGATGCTAGACTCGATATGAGAATGAACCAAGACTCTAGAATTTCTGCATACGATGTAGTAAATAACTACTCATTAAATGATTTGACAAGAATCATTAGAGAATATGGAGAAGAACCATTCGCTTATCAAATTGCACGTGAGATTATATCTCAAAGATCGATTTCTCCCCTCGTTACCACTTACCAATTAGTCGATGTAATTAAAAAAGCATTACCTAAGAAAGTCTTATCTAAACCTGGTCATCCAGCAAAACAAACATTTCAAGCAATTCGTATTGAAGTTAACAGAGAATTAGAAGTTCTTAAAACTGCATTAAAAGATGCGTGTGAAATGTTAAAAAGCGGAGGTAGGGTAGCAGTTATCACATTTAACTCATTAGAAGATAGAATAGTAAAGCAATATTTCAATTCATTAACTAAGGATGAAGTTACTTCAAGGTATCTTCCATCAACTAACAAAGAAATTAACTATCGTTTAGTAAACAAAAAGATAATTACTGCTAGTGAAGAAGAACTTGCCAGTAACAATCGTTCCAAACCTGCTAAATTAAGAGTTATAGAAAGGAAATAAGGATTATGAAAGATAAAATTTACAAGAAAAACATGACAAGTTTTGATTATAAAGCAAGAAGACTTGGTATTATTGGTAGCCTTATTATTATTTTATCTTTAGCGATTTTACTTCCAATCTGCACATCAATTTCTTCTCAGAACGTGGCCATAACTGAGGAAATTAGACAACTAAATAATGAAATTGATACTAACTCAGGCGAGATTGAAACAAACAAGTAAGTAGGTGAGCTTATGAAGATGACAACACTTGAAAAGTTGATAATCGCATTCAATTTCTTAATCGGATTAACTATAGTTGTTGGAGTTATTTTGGACATGACCAGTCTAAAAGAAACTCTCAATATCTATTTTCTAATCGCATTAGGAGTTGAGACATTTATCGGAATCGTTTGTCTAATTCTAAATACTACATTAAAGAATGTTAAAAAGAGTAAATTTCTCAAAGGACATAAAACTTTAGCGTAGTACCGAACGTAAAAAACAAGGTGATGAGCCTTGTTTTTTTATTGCCTGCAATTTTATGATATTTTTTGAAAGTTTTATTATATAATAATAAAAATCACAAAATAAATG
>CAVJGK010000136.1:0-3903 GCA_963648895.1 Lachnospiraceae bacterium
AATGACTCGGGTTTTGTCCTATAACAATGTAAAGATCCTCATCTTTCTGTTGTTCATCAAAATAGACAAACATTGCGTATTTAACATTTCCTTGCGATGTAAAATCGTGTAACTCTCTATCCATTAAATATTTGACTTTATATCCTTCTTTTTTCGATTGTAAATTTAATTCATATTCATTTTTTTCTAAGACAACAATTTCTTTGTCATCAGAAAAAGTTTTAAATACTTTCACAATTTCATGATTTGCTACTTTTTCATTTTTTCTATTTGTACACATATTCCCCAAAACCTCTTACCTCAACCACTCGTGTTCTAGCACTTTGCAATGTTCTCCAAACCCAAGGATAAATACTTTTGTATTTTTCTAATTTTGCATTTCACATATTAAAATCGGCAAACTGTCTTCCAATGCTTCTACTGTTTAATTTTTTCCGTAAACACGCTCTTTACAAGCATTGCATATTGATCAAATAATTTTAATTTAATTTGATGCCATTCACCTTTTTGCTTATTTCATTTTCGTGGAAATCGTAACTGTCTTAAAATAAAGCAATTTTCCGAATTTTTGTTGTGTTAAGACAGTTTACTTTTCAATTCTGTTAAACTTAAAATAACGAATATCGTTCTATTTTTACAGTAATTTCATCGTTTTTCTTAAATTTTATCTTACTACCTCCAATGATACCTATATGATAAATTTCATTACAACATTATTTATGTATTGAAGAAATATTCCTTTTCAATTTTATTCAGCGAAATATAGCTGAATTTTATCGATTTTTTTCTCTTAATGGCTCCATTTATAAAAGAATATCTTTTTGATAACTCATCTTCTGACATTGCCAAAGGAAATCTATTGATGATCATAACATCGTTTTTAGCTTCCTGCTGTTTGATTGAAGAATAAACCTTTGAAATGCAGTCCAAGTATTTCACCTTGTCTAAGAAAATCTTAATGCAGGAAGAAGATTCGCCTGGTTCTAGTGATATCCACCGTATCTGCCTGGAATTGAATCGATATAATATCCACACTCTTCGAGTTCTTTTTTATACTCGACGATATTTCTTGGATTTGTTTCCAAAAAATCAGCCAATTCTGATACTTTATAAACTCGGCCTGTATTGAGTATTTCAAGCATTTTTATACACATTGCTGCCTTTCCCATATCAGGTCCCCTTTAACGTAAAAAAGTATTTTTAGTCATTATACTAGTTAAAAAAATAATAAAGCATAAATAACGTTATATTTTTCTAATTTTGAGAATAAATCCATTTCAACAATAATTTCGGCAGTTTTTGGTATATTCATCATACTTTATTTGTCTTTAATAATTTCAAATTCAGTGGTTTTGGTATCTGATAGGATAATTGGATAATCCACATAAATATCGTGTGCGGCACTAGATTTAATTGCTTTAATGATTTTATTTTTAGGCTCTTCATTATCTTCGGAAGATAGAAGACTTCCTATTGCTTCGCATTCACCAGATCCAATGGCCACATAATCATCGTGTTCTATAACTGCACCATATTCCAAAGTAAATAACTTGTCCTTAAAAGCAAATATAAATCTGGAATCCATCGTTGAATAAGGATTATCTTTTTCAATGAATTTATGTTCTATAAGTTCATCTCTAATCATAGGTTCTATTCTATTGACCATATAATCAAAATCAACATCTCCATGAATTGCATCAATTTCCCTTACAAGTGAATCCATCACTCGTATTACACAGCTGTCTCTTGTAGAGCCAACCGATCCCATTAGACAATTTTCCACGCCTCTTACCTTCCAAATTTTGTAATTGTTTGGATTAGATAATGACATTCTGCTGCCGCCTCTTGTGACTTGCGAATCGGCTCCGAAATAAACTACATCATCCTTCTTAATTGCAACTATTACGCTCATGTTAATTACTCCTTTCAGATGCCAATGAGACATCGTATGCCTGTAGTCTATAACGATATGTAACATTATTTGTGCAACGATTAAAATTATTTTTAGAACAAGCAAAAAAACTCCAAATTTGAAGTGAGTCCCTCAAGTCTTTCTACTTGCTCGGTCCAACTTTTGTGGTTCGCTTCAATTTGTAATCAAGCCTATTTATTAATTAAATTATTTCATCCAATGCCAAAATTCCATTATCAAATAAATATATCGTAACAAAGCTAACTCAAGATAATATTTCATGATCTAAAATTTAAAATTATTTACTTTATTTTTTCTAATATTGTAACAAAACAAGATTCATCATAATCCCATACAGCAGAGATTACTCTATATCCTTCTCTTGCTAACGCATTAAACTGAGGCTCTAGATTTCTAATCTCGGTTTCTCTTATAACTTTATATTCATATTATTTATTTCCTTTCGTTTTCTTTTCTATCTTCTTTTGATTCTCTTTAAGGTAAGGATCAAAGTAATCAAGTTCTAATTCCTTACGCTTATAGATTGCTTCCTGTTTTGAGGAACACCTAAATCTATATGCGATTCCTTTAAATGTAATCTTTGCATACCAAGTCCCACATTTATTCTGATACACGCCCCTAATTCCACTCTTAGAGTTCTTGAAAGCTTTATTTCTTTTGATAGCAGAATAACAACTTCCATCAATATAGTAACCAAGGTGATTCTTATTTACTTTGTGATTAATTTCTTTCTTAGGTGGTTCTATACAACCACAAGATGTGATGCATTCGGCACGTATTTGAGTGGAGGAAGCTATGAAAGTTTTTCCACACTCGCGTAGACATTCCCATAAACATTTTGGACCTTGTTTACCACCTGGATTTCCGATAAATTTAATAACTTTAAAATGAAGAAATTCTCTTCCACAAAGATCAACAAAGTAAGTTCCACTACGCTTAGATTCATTCTCTTTTTTAGAACGAACCTCTGGTCTTCCGTATATCTCTTCAGCTTGAAGCCTTGCCCTAACCGCATCTTCAAATTCTTTAAAATATCCAAGATACTTATCCTTACCATTAACAGTTATTGTTGCAGCCCAACAAGCCCTATTAGCCTTGTACGCCACACCATTAACTCCAGACTTGATTCCAGGATAAATTGGATAGGATATTCCACTCCCATGGCCTTCAACGGCTTTAAAGTCCTTATAATAATTAGTTTCAATAATTTAAACATTCTTGAATTTGAGAAGTCTTAATCTTAAGAAACAAAAAGACCTCCTAAGAAAACTTAAGAGGTCAAAAATTCAGTTTGGTGCCCGGCGCGAGAGTCGAACTCGCATGGATTTCTCCGAACGATTTTGAGTTCTTCATCTCTATACACAAAGTCAAGCATATGAGTACTCAAAACACTGATTTTTCCCTTTGTTAAGGGATTTATACATTCCAAATTGAGAATTTAATGTTCTTCTAGGAATAGTCAGACAGTGGAGATTTTTGCAAAAAGCGCGGAAATTGTAGTGGAGAATTATTTTCCACTACTAAGCGTGGAACATTCCACTATTCTAGAGGTATTACTAAGCCATTTTTTAATGAAGTCAACCTCTTAACTTCCGCTACTATTTTTACCATTTATAAAGAAGATTATCGAGTAGTGGAAATAAAGAAATTTACAACGATTAACTATGTTTGTTAAAGTTCATTTTAATACTTTCCAATAACCTGTTTTATTTTCACCAACTCTAACGATATAGTTATTATTTCTTAAATATCTAATATTATTATCAACAGCAGTATCACTTATGCCTAATAAGACAACAAGTTCCGCTTTTGTAACATTAGGATTATGTCTCATTTCAGAAATTATTTTTTCTCTTGTTAAATTTAATCCGTGTTTCTTTATTAGAGGATGATTATCAACTTTATTACCAACATAATCACCAACTTTATTACCAACTCTTCTATTGAAGTTAAAAGGGATTGTTACAACA
>CAVJGK010000137.1:0-3845 GCA_963648895.1 Lachnospiraceae bacterium
TTATTATCTTTCATTATTAAAAGATTATTTATCTTTCTATAGCAATATTGATAACCATAATAAAGAATTTAAAATAAACGCAGGTATTTTAAAATTCCCTTATGATAATTTTAGACTTGGTCAAAAAGATTTGGCTAAAGCAGTTTATGGAACTATAATTAACAATCAAACCATTTTTATTGAAGCTCCAACAGGGATTGGTAAAACCATGTCTACTTTATTTCCATCGATAAAATCTTTTGCGACTTCAACTACTGAAAAAATCTTTTATTTAAGCGCGAAGAATATTGCCAAAAGTGTCGCATTAGATGCTTTAAGAAAGCTAAATTCCCAAGGATTAAATATAAAAGCGATTAAAATAACTGCCAAAGATAAGATGTGTATCAATGATTGTATTGAATGTAATCCCGATAAATGTCCTTTCACAGTAGGATATTATGATAAGATAAGAAAAGCGATTGAAGATATTTTCTTACATGAAAATATTATTGATGAAGAAATAATATTTAAATATGCGAAAAGATATGATATTTGTCCTTTTGAATATCAATTAGATGTTTCTTTATACTGCGATTGTATCATCTGTGATTATAATTATTTATTTGATCCAATCGTTTATTTTAAAAGATATTTTGAACAAGAAAAGACCAATTATATCGCTTTAGTTGACGAAACACATAATTTAATTGATCGTTCAAGAAATATGTATTCTTCTATGCTTTCATTAAACGATTTTAAAATAGTCTATGAAGATATAAAAAAATCTAAAGCATTAAGATTTAAAAAATATTTTCGCAAATTAATTAAATATCTAGAATCTATATATGAAAATATTGACGATTTTTATAAATGTGAAAATGATTTTGATGGTGAATTTTATAATTTACTAACTTCTGTCTACAATGAACAATCATTATTTGTAAGTGAATATCCTTTTTTAATCACTCCTAAATTCAATGATTTATTTAGAGAGATAAATAGGTTTATTAAATTATCTGATTATATATGTAATGAATTTGCTTGTTATTATGAGAAAAAAGAAGATGATTTATTAATTCATATCAATTGTTTAGATGCTTCTTATTTGATAAAAGAGACTTTAAAAATTTTAAAAGCTAGCGTCTTTTTCTCCGCGACTTTAACTCCAATTGAATATTATGTTCGTTGTTTAGGAGGAAATGAAGAAACACCATTATTAAAATTGCCTTCACCATTTCCAAAAGATAATTTATTGACTTTAATTAGAGATGATATATCGACTAAATATAAAGATCGCAGTTTTTCTTATGGACAAATTGCCGATACTATTTATCATTTTATTTCTAAAAAGGTTGGTAATTATTTAGTTTTCTTTCCTTCTTATGCTTATTTAGAAGAAGTATATTTAAAAATGAAAGAAGATGAAAATATTACTTATATCAAGCAAGTGAAAGATATGGAAGAAAAAGATAAAGATATCTTCTTAAAGAGATTTATGTCTAATCCTTTAAAAACAACTTTGGGGTTCGCAGTTTTAGGAGGAGCATTTTCCGAAGGAATTGATTTGGTCAATGATAAATTAATCGGTGCGATAATTATCGGTGTGGGACTACCTACTATTTCTTACGAATTAGATTTAATAAAAAATTATTATGGAAACAATGAAGAAAATGGTTATGATTATGCTTATTCTAACCCGGGAATTAGTAAAATAATTCAAGCAGCTGGAAGAGTCATTCGAAGCGAAAACGATGTAGGAGTTTTACTTTTTATTGATTCTAGATATCATTATTCTAGATACAATGATATTTTTAAAAAACAATTTAAGAATTCTTACTTTGTAAAATCAAACCAAGATATAGATTATTACTTAGAGGATTTTTGGCGAAAACATCAAAAATAAATAGAATTTATATCGTTTTTAAGCTATATTTAACTAGGTGATTAAAATATATGGAATTTGATAACTCTCATATTCGAAATTTCTCGATTATCGCACATATTGACCATGGTAAATCGACTCTTGCTGATCGTATTTTGGAACTTACCGATACTGTATCAAAAAGAGAGATGAAAGATCAACTTCTTGATTCTATGGACTTAGAAAGAGAAAGAGGAATTACAATTAAATTAAACGCGGTTAACTTAAAATATCACGCTAAAAATGGTGAAGATTATTTATTTAATTTAATCGACACTCCCGGCCATGTTGACTTTACTTATGAAGTTAGTAGATCATTGGCGGCTTGTGAAGGTGCTTTATTAGTAGTTGATGCAACTCAAGGGGTTGAAGCTCAAACATTGGCTAATGTTTATTTAGCGATTGATAATGACTTAGAAATTATCCCAGTTATTAATAAGGTTGATTTACCTTCTGCAGATGTTGATAGAACTAAAAAAGAAATTGAAGAAACAATTGGTTTACCTTGTGATGAAGCAGTCCCAGTTTCTGCTAAAACTGGATTAAATGTCGATGCAATTTTAGAAGAAATTGTCGCGAAAATACCTGCTCCTACAGGTGATAGAAATGCACCTTTAAAAGCATTAATCTTTGATTCATTCTATGATTCTTATAGAGGCGTAGTTGCTCAAGTAAGAATTAAAGAAGGAAGAGTTAAAGTCGGTGATCAAATATTATTAATGAGCAATGGCTTATCTTATCAAGTAACTGAACTTGGTTTTAGAAATCCAAAAGAAGTTAAGGTTGATGAATTAGTCGCAGGTGAAGTAGGTTGGATTGCGGCACAAATTAAAGATATTACCGAAGTTAGATCTGGTGATACAATTACTTTAAAGAATAATCCTGCTAAAGAAGCTTTACCAGGTTATAAGAAATTATCTCCAATGGTTTATTGCGGACTTTATCCTTGCGATTCAAAAAAATATCAAGATTTAAAAGAAGCTTTAGAAAAATTATGTCTTAATGATGCTTCTTTAGTCTTTGAACCTGAAACTTCTCAAGCATTAGGATTTGGTTTTAGATGTGGCTTCTTAGGTCTTTTACATATGGATGTCATCCAAGAAAGACTTGAAAGAGAATATAATATCGATTTAATTTTAACCGCACCTAGTGTCATTTATCATATTTATTTAAATGATGGAACTATGGTTGAACTTGATAACCCATCTTTAATGCCAGAAATTACTAAGATTAAAGAAATTCAAGAACCTTTTGTCGAAGCAAAAATTATGACTCCAAATGAATATGTTGGTGCGATTATGAAACTTTGCCAAGAAAAAAGAGGTATTTATGTTTCTTTAGATTATCTAGATTCTACCAGAATGCAATTAACATACAATTTACCTTTAAGTGAAATTATTTATAATTTCTTTGATAAATTAAAATCTTATACTCGAGGTTATGCTTCATTTGATTATCAATTAATTGGTTATCAAGCAAGCAAACTTGTCAAGATGGATATTTTATTAAACGGTGATCCTATCGATGCATTAAGTAGCATTGTCTATAAAGATTTTGCTTATAATAGAGGTAATGTCATTGTTAAGAAATTAAAAGAAGTTATTCCTAGACAACAATTTGAAGTACCAATTCAAGCGGCAATCGGTGGTAAAATTATTGCCAGAAGCGACATTAAAGCAGTAAGAAAAGATGTTCTTGCAAAATGTTATGGTGGCGATATTTCCAGAAAGAAGAAACTATTAGAAAAACAAAAAGAAGGTAAAAAGAGAATGAAGGCGATTGGATCTGTTGAAGTTCCACAAGAAGCATTCATGGCAATTTTATCCGTCGATGATGATGAAGAGTAGTCTTATAGACTACTTTTCTTTTTTTGAAAAAAATTAAGTGAAACTATTATCATTAATAATATATAGTGATAAAATTATATCGATAAATATATACTAAT
>CAVJGK010000138.1:0-2209 GCA_963648895.1 Lachnospiraceae bacterium
CTTTAAAACAAGATAATATAGGTTTTATTTTTACCCAATTGACTGATGTAGAAGATGAAGTAAATGGATTATATACATTTGATCGTAAGGTATTAAAAATCGATAAAGATGTTATTAAAAATATTAATGATGAAATTGATTCTATAATTAAATAAAAGAAATTTAATTATCAATTATTTGTTAAGTTATCAATTTTTAAATGATGTCAAAAATTGACCATATTGAGCAATTTTTAATTAATTCGTGGCTAAAACCCCTAACTCAACAAAAAATTGAGTGAATTCAACATCTTGTTGTTTTACAATTTAACAAGGAAAATATAAAATTTACATATAGCCAGGAGGTGTAGTTATATGGATATTGGTGAAAAAATTAAAGAAATAAGAACTAAAAAAGGATTAACTCAAAAAGAACTCGCGGATAAGTTAAATGTAACTTATCAAGCAGTATCTAGATGGGAAAATGGGGATGCAGAACCTTCAATATCTACAATAAAAGAAATGTGTGGTATATTTGAATGTCCTATTGATGAATTACTTGGCATGGAAAAACAAGAAGAAGTTGAAAAAGAAGAAAATGTTAAAGTAGTTGAAAAAGTTATTGTCCAAGAAGCAAAACCAATTTTAGCTATGTGTGATCATTGTAAAAAAGCTATCTATGATGAAAATGATATTGTAAGAGTTGATGAAAATGTTCGTGAACATAGAGGCGGAAAAAGAGGATCTGTTCTAAAGATTAATCACCTAGTTTTATGTAATGAATGTAATGATAAAAGAATTGAAGAAAAACAAAAAAAAGAAAAAGCTTTATTAATGGCAAAACAATCTGCCTTAAAAAGTAAAAGAAATAATTCTTATATATGGGGTGGAATTGTCGCAGCTATTTTAATTGCTTTAGCGATATTTTGCTTTGTTACAAATGTACCAGAAGCTGGAATAGGTTATCTCGTATTAAGTGTATTTGGATATTGTTTTACCGCAACAATGATTTTAAATAATACATTTATCAATGAGTTGTGGTTGGAAGTCTGCTCATGGGGATTTGTAAAATTACCTGGTATTATTTTCGAATTTGATCTAGATGGAATTGCCTTTTTAATCGCAATGAAGATTTTATTCTTCTTAGGTGGTATCTTCCTTGCTTTAATTGCGGCAGCATTTGCAACTGTTCTTGCATTAATATTAAGTGTATTTGTTTATCCATTTGCTTTAAGTAAGAACTTAAAAGGTATTGTAGATTAATAATTAACTAATATAAATAATAATTTAAATCATAAAATCATGGAGGGAAATGTATGAAGAAAAAAGGCTTAGTTTTAGCAGTTTTGAGTTTAACTGCAATTACGAGTTTAGCTTCTTGTGGTGGAGAAATTAGTTCAACTAATAGTAACAGTAATTCTAGTTATTCCTCAACGTCTAGTAGTGAAGTTTCTATTAGTGAAGAATCTTCTAAGGAAGTAAGTTCTAGTGAAAATAGCTCAAGTGCATCAAGTTCTAGTGAAAGTTCAACATCTAGTAGTGATAGTGTTGATGAATTGGCAAAATATAAACAAGCAGCATTAGAAAAACTTGATGAATTAGTTTTACCAGTTATTGAAAAAATAACTGATAGTGAATTAAAAACAAAAGTTCAAGAATATTATGATGCTCAAAAAACTTATGTTAATAGTATTAATGATGTTCCAACAGCTAAGTTAGCGTTAAATAAGATTGTAGATGATACTGAATCATTTGCATTAGAAACTCTAAAACCATTTGTTATTAATAAATTAAATTCTACTATTAATCCTTTAATTGCGCAAATTACTGATGAAGGTTTAAAAACATCAGTACAAAGCTTTTATGATACACAAATGGCAAAATTTAATAATGCTGATTCATTAGATAAAGTTGTAGAATTATTCTCAAGTGTATTAACAGATACTAAAGCATTTATTGTTTCAGAAACTGAAAAACTAATTATCGAATTAAAAAATCAAGCCATAGCCCAATTAGATACATATTTAAGTGCTTTAATTGAAAAAATCCCTTATGATGAATTAAAAGAAAGTACTAAAATTTTCTACGCAGAAGAAAAGAAAAAATTAGAAGATGTAACTACTATTGAAGGTTTTGAACCTTGTATCGCAGAAATTAAATCTGATTTAGAGGCATTTGCTTTAACTGAGTCAAAGAAAATTGCTCTTAATAAACTTGATGAAGTAGTTAAT
>CAVJGK010000138.1:2219-3817 GCA_963648895.1 Lachnospiraceae bacterium
TAATAGTGGTTTAGAAAAATTACCTGATTCTGAATTAAAAGATGATTTAAATGAATTTTATAAAAATGAAAAAGCAAAAATTAACGCTATTAGTAAGTTAGAAGATGTTCCTACAACATTACAAACAGTTTTAACTGAAACTGAAGAGTATATAAAAGAATTATTGGTTGATACAGCAAAAAGTGTCGTTAAGAATTATGTTGCAAAATTAATGAACGTTAATAATACAACTGCTTATGATTATTTACCTAAAGCAATGCAACCAAATTATCAAGCTAATGTAGTTGATGCATCATCTATTGCTTATGATTTTAGTAGTTTTACTAATGTTTCAGATTTTAATAAAGCTGGATTTGGTGAACAATGGCAAATGGTTGTTGAAAATATCAATCAAAGTGTTAGTATGTCTAAAGTTTTCAACATTGCACAAACTATTATTGCTGCAGCAGGTACTGCTGTCGATGCATATGTCGATAATTTTTATAATGAAGATATGTCTTATAATTTTAGTGGTGAAGGATATACTGCCGAATTTAAATTTAAAAATTCAATTTTAACATTTAATATTTTTATTACTCAAGAACAAAATGTTCCTGGAATTGGTTCAGTAAAACCAGTTATAAGAATGGAATATGATGCCAATAAGGAAGCTCAAGGTTTCTTTATTAGTTTAGGTGATGCTTATAAAATTAAGTATGTTATTACAAAAAATGGTTATGAAATGGCTACAAATTATGGATTAACTATTGGTGGTAAAAATGTTTCTAGATCATCTTATCTTTCTGTTGCTAAAAATGATGGAAAAACTACAGGTCATATTTATGAATATACTACATATGAAGGTTCTGACAAGATCAAAGCTTGTGCTGATTTCTATGTTGAAAATGGTTATGTCTCAGTTGTAGGTAATAAATCTTCAGGCATGATTGCCTTTGATGGATATATTAATGAATTATATTCAGAAAATGAAGGTAGAATGCTTGGCTATGAAGTAAGAGAAGAATTAACGATTGCAGGTGTTACAGGAACTTATAATACTTTATGGTTTAATTTATGGGATATAAAAGGTATTAATTCAGTTAAAGTTTTAGATAAAACTGATGATAATACATCTAGTAGAAGTACTGTCGATGTATATGTAAATGGATCTTCTAAATTATTATCTCCAACATATAATACTAAAATCATTAAAACAAGCCGTAAATATGATATCGAATTTAGAAATAGATATTATTATACCTATGATGCAGAAAATGAAAGCTATGTTGCTAACTGTGTAAGTGTTCCAATGATGTTTATCCAAGAAGGAAGTAATTATAATTCATTTACTTCAGATATTAAAAAAGACAATAATATTGATGCATCAGTTTCATTAAATCAAACTCATTTAAATAAGATTCTCGCTGATTATGATACATTAATTGATATCTTTATTGTTAATAAAGAATCAATGTCTTCAGAAACTATTAATGAGTATTTAGAACAATACGAATAAATATAATAACTTATATTGGTTTGTTTAAAATTAACCCTGAATATCTACTTCAGGGTTTTATTTGTGTGACGGGCATGTTATATATCTAACGGGTGAAAGTCCC
>CAVJGK010000139.1:0-3776 GCA_963648895.1 Lachnospiraceae bacterium
TGAACAAAGATATTTTATCAAATGGAGAAAATTTTTAGAAATTTTCTCTTTTTTTATATCAAAAAGGACTGTTGTCCAACCTATTTATTTTTTAGGTTTTTCAACAGCCCCTTTTTGTTCTTCATCGTTTTTAACAGGTTTTTCACTCGCGAGTTTTACATCGATGACCCCTGGAATTTCTTCTTGTAATAAAACAGAGATACCAGATCCTAATGTATCACCAATCATCATACATCCGTCACATGCACCAGAGAAATTAACATAGACGATTCCATCGATAAATGAATCAAATGTTACATCTCCTCCATCGCGTTGAATGAATGGACGAATTTTATCAAGTGTCATTTTAATTTGTTCTTCAATATCCATTTCTTTTTCCATAAAATTAACCTTCTTTCAAAGCATTAATATTCTATCACAATAATGACTTAAACACTATTTTTTATTTAAATCTTGGTTATTTTCTATAAGGGCATTATAACCTTTGGCGGTTGGTAAATTCCATCTATAGATAGTGGCTAATACTCTTAAAATAACCATGATGCTCATTGAAATAAAAATCGATGCATATTGGTTAAAAGAATTTAAATAAAAGAATGTATAAATACCTGCACCAATAATACAAGGAGTCATATAGAAATGTTTTTTAAAGACGGTTGGAATATCTCCAACAAAAACATCTCTAAAGATTCCTCCTCCAATACCAGTTAAAACACCTAAAGTGATAATATAAACATATTTACCAAACATAGTGATATTTTCTGGTGCGTTTAATGCAGTTAATTGAACACCGCATACAACAAATGCACTTGTTCCTAAAGCATCGAGAAGATAGATCCAAAAATCATGTCTTTTCTTTTCAATTAAATTAGCTGTTTTAGGGAAATAACCAATTAAGAACCAAATGGTTGATATAACAATGGAAATTCCGGCAAGAACTAAATATTCAATATCCCAAAAGATATGTGGAGGTTCTTTGTTGATGATTAAATCTCTTAATAGACCTCCTCCAAATATTTCAATCAAAGTTAAAACATAAACGCCTAAAATATCTGTTTTCTTGCGGATTGCTCTAATGGCTCCAGAAGTGGAAAAAGATAAACAGCCAATAACTTGAATAATAAATAATACAATATCAATGGTAGATTCAAATAACATAATTCACCTCATAAATAAGTAAACTATCAATAGTTTAAAATTAAAACAATTATTTGTCTATTTAAGAATTACATATTCTTAAAAAAAATTGATTGTGTTAATATATTCTTGTTCGGAGGTGCTTTATGGAAGAATCAAAAGCAATGAAAATTATTAAAAATACTTCATTGACATATGCTCAACAACTTCTTGCTTTAGCTAGAGAAGAAGAAAATGAAGTAGAAGTATTAAAAAGAAATCCTTTATGGGTCAAAGCATTAAAAGAAGGTAAGGTTTGTGATTTAGGCGAAGGATTAAATCCTTATAGACCTAGATATATTCTCCCTGATTATTCTTTATTGATGGAAAAAGGTTGTTCTTTCTTAGAATTAAATCCACCTAAAACATTATTAGAATGCTGTTCTAATTTATTGATCTTTTATCATCATGTTCCATCAATTACTTCTTTCCCAGTATATTTGGGCAATTTTACTCAAATCTTTAAACCATTTGAAAAAGACGCGGATAATCCTTTAACTAAAGAAATATTAAAAGAGTTTTTGAAACATATTGATAAGACTCTTCCAGATTCATTTGTCCATGCCGATATTGGTCCGGAAGATTCTAAAATTACTAGAATCATTTTAGAATTAACCAAAGAAATGCAACTAGCGGTTCCAAATATCACTTTATTATACAATGAAGATATTACTCCAAATTCTTTAGCCCTAGCATGCATAGATTGCATGTTAAAAACATCTAAACCAAGTTTCGCTAACGACAAGATGTATTCTTTAGAACATAAAGACCATCCTTATGCAATTGCAAGTTGTTATAATGCTTTAAATATTAAAGGTGGAGGATATACTCTTCCAAGATTAAGACTATATGAAATATCCACAGAAGCTAAATCTATTGATGATTTCTTTGATAATGTTTTACCACATTATGTAGATTTAATTTTAGAATATATTGATGATAGAGTTAAATTTATCGTTGAAGAATCATCTTTCTTTAAATCTAATTTCTTAGTAACAGAAGGCTTTGTTGAAAGAAAATATTTTACCGGTATGGTTGGTGTAGTTGGTGTGGCCGAATGTGTCAATAACTTACTAGGTATTAAAGATAAAGGCCAAGGTTTTGGACATAATAAAATGGCCAATGATTTAGCGTATAAAGTATTAGAAGCAATTGAAAAGAAGGTTAAAGCGCATAAAGGATTATATTGTGAAGGCAATGATAATAAATATGAAATGCATGCTCAAGTAGGTATTGATTCTGATGGTATGGATGATGCACCAGGATGTCGAATTCCAGTAGGCTATGAACCTGATTTATTCACTCATTTAAGCGTAGAATCAAAACTTCATAAATTCTTCCCATGTGGAGTTGGTGATATCTTCAAATTCGATCAAACTTGGTCTAATTCTCAAGAAGCTATTTTAGATATTATTAAAGGATCTTTTTCTCAAGGTATGAGATATTTTACTGCATATAATGAAGATAATGATGTTGTCAGAGTAACAGGATATTTAGTTAAAAAGAGTGAGATTGATAAATTATCTAATAATGGTCAATCATTAAATAACTGTACCATCTTTGGTAAAGGGGCTAAAGAAGGTGGACACGCACTTGATAGAAAAGTATATGGAAAAACTTCCAGTAAATAAGATTATATCTTTTTCCAATGTTGATGGACCTGGCAATAGAATGGCTATATTTGTGCAAAGTTGTCCTTTTAGATGTTTATATTGCCATAATCCTGAAACTATTAATATGTGTTGTTCTTGTGGACAATGTGTATCCACTTGTCCTGTTAATGCTTTAAGCTTTGATGATCAAAATAAGGTAATATGGGATAAAAATAAATGTGTCAACTGTGATACATGCATTAAAACATGCCCTAATTTATCTTCTCCTAAAATCGCTTATTATTCTTTAGAAGAATTATTAACGAAAATAAAAGAAGTTAGACCATTTATAAGAGGAATAACTATCTCTGGAGGAGAATGTACTTCTTATCCTTCCTTTATTAAGAAATTATTTATTGAAGTTAAGAAATTAGGATTAACTTGTTTACTTGATTCTAATGGATCTTATGATTTTAAAACGATGGAAGATCTAATTGATATTAGTGATGGGGTAATGTTAGATGTTAAAGCATTTGATGATGATTATCATAAATTTATTACTTCTAAATCTAATGATGTAGTATTAAAGAATTTACAATATCTTCTAGATAAAAATAAATTAGAAGAAGTAAGAACTGTTATACTACCAAATAACGATAAACAAAATGAAAATACTGTTATTCAAGTATCTAAGATAATTAAATCTAATGTAAGATACAAGTTATTAAAATACCGTTATTTTGGTGTAAGAGAAGAAGGAGTGAAAACATTTGGTAAAGTAATAGTTGATCAAGATACATTAGAAAGATTAAAAGATATTGCTTTAGATAATGGTTGTTGCTCAGTTGTTATAATTTAGTATTAAGCTGTAAGTAATTAAACTTACGGCTTTTTAAATGTCTAATATTTTATAAAAAAAAATTTAGGATTTTCTGAAAAAAGACCACATTATTATTTATGTCGGAAGAAATTTCTTTCGATTACTAGAATAGACAGGGACTTTAATAC
>CAVJGK010000140.1:0-3712 GCA_963648895.1 Lachnospiraceae bacterium
ATTAACTTGTTACTTAATTTCGTATATTTATTGTCATATGTTCAGTTTTCAAAGAACTAATTTTGCGCTGCTACTTAAGCGCGCTTAATTATTTTATCACTCAAAACTTTTTATGTCAAATACTTTTTTAAATATTTTTATTTATTTATTTTTGAGATTTAAGCTTCTTTCAAAGCCTTAATTAGTATACTCTTCTATAATATTTAAGTCAAGAAGATTTTAAAAATAATTTTGCGATTTTAATAAATACATTTCCAAGTCTATCCTTATATTATATATACTTTTTAATTAAGAATATTTTAAAATGAACTTTGATGTAATATAATTAAATTAATATAAAGGAGCTACTATGAAAATAATAGGTTTAATTGTTGAATATAACCCATTACACAATGGTCATGTTCATCATTATAATATGGTTAAAAAATTATATCCTGATTCATTGATTATATCTATTATGTCAAGTGAATTTAGTCAACGAGGAGATTTATGCGTTTTTAATAAATTTGTTCGTGCTGACGAATCATTAACATTAGGTTCAGATATAGTTCTATCAAATCCAATATATTATTCAATGAATAACGCATCTAACTTTGCTTATTCTAATATTTACTTTTTAAACTTATGTAACGTAGATACTATTATATGTGGTTCTGAATCATTAGATATTAAACAGTTAATGCAAATAGAAAATATTGAAAAATCATTAGAATTTAATACATGTCTTAAAAATTATATAAATGATGGTTTATCTTTTAAATCTTCATACACTAAAGCTTTAGAAAATTTTGGCTTAACTTTTAAATCTAACGACTTACTCAATTACTTTTACTTTAAAGCAATCAAAGAAATTAACCCAAATATAAAATTAGAATTTATTAAAAGAATTAATTCCGATTATAACGATATAAACTTAAACGATTCAAAAATACAAAGTGCTACTTCTATTAGAGGATTAAAAGAAATTAGCAATTTTGTTCCCAAATATACAAATGATGATTTTCGAGAATATGGATTTAGAGATGTTAATAAGTTGATACCTTTAATAAAGTATTCATTACTATTAAACAATAACTGCCGTGAAAATGTAGAGGGATTAAATAATAGAGCTCTTAAAATTTCATTTGATAATTTTGATGAACTTGTAAATAAACTAAAAACAAAAAGATATAGTAATTCAAAAATCAAAAGATTTATTATTTCATCACTTCTTGAAGTTAATACTAATAATATATTAAAGGATGAAAGTTATATTAGAGTATTAGGTTTCAATCAAAATGGTAAAGATTATCTAAATAAAATAAAACATAAAATTACAATTTATACCTCTATAAAAGAAGGCATAAATGAAGCTTTTGATATAGAAATTAAGGCTAGTAAAATATTAGATATTATATATAAGGATGACCTTTTAAAAAAAGAAAGTTTACCACCTAAAATTATTCTATAAAATCTTGAAATTGTTGTGAAAATTTTATATTATATATACTTGTGAATTTAATAAAAGAAGGTTGATAAATTGATAAATTCTATTTTAGCCATTAGTGCTTATGAAGTTTTATTTCCTGTTGGTTTAATTCTTCTTGTTTCAAAGTTTTTTGGAGTTGTTGCTAAAAGATTAGGTCTTCCCCAAATACTTGCAATGTTATTAACTGGTATAGTTATTGGTTTAATTGCTCTTATACCATCAATTAATAACAACTTTATCACTGATGATGGTAAAGAAGGTATAGCATTTATTTCCGAATTAGGTGTAGTACTTATTTTATTTAGCGCTGGTCTTGGTACAGATTTAAAACAAGTTAAAGCTTGTGGTATATCTGCATTCGTTATAACAGTATTAGATGTAGTTTTGTGTCTTCTACTTGGTTACGTATTCGCTGGTATATTCTTTGGTTTTGAAAACGCTTGGTCTAACATATTTTACGGTGTAATATTAACTGCAACAAGTGTATCAGTAACTGTTGCTACTTTAAAAGAGATGGGTAAACTAAATTCAAAAATTGGTACTACTATTGTTAGTGCTGCTATCTTAGATGATGTACTTGGAGTTATTATCTTATCCGTTGTTTTAAGTTTATCAGGAGCTGGTGGAGCTGATTCTTCAGTACTAACTACAGATCCATTTACTAAAATGTTTGCACATATAATGTCTGACAAAGTCGCTAGCATTATGGCTGTTGTTTTACAAACAATATTATTCTTCGTGTTTGTATTAATACTTGGTTATTTAACTAGAAAATTATTTGAACATCTTGAAAAAAAATATCCTCATCATAGAAGAATTCCTATATATGGTATTGGATTCTGTTTTGTAGTTGCATTCTTAAGCCAAAAGTTATTTGGTATTGCTGACATAACAGGTGCTTATTTTGCAGGTTTAATCCTTGCAGGACGTTCTTCTACAGAATATGTAGAACGTCGCACTTCTATTGCTTCCTACATTATCTTTACTCCTGTATTCTTTGCAAACATTGGTATTTCAACAGACTGGAGTGCATTTGCTGATCCTTCATTCATATCATTTGCTGGTTTTGGTGTTGTATTTATTCTATGTGCTATTGTCGGTAAATTTGTTGGTGCATCAGTTGGTGCTAAAGTTACAGGCAATGGTTGGAAAGATTCATTATGTTGTGGTGCTTCAATGTGTGTTCGTGCCGAAGTATGTTTAGTATCAGCACAAAAAGGTATTGATGCCGGTCTTGTTGATGACAGAATCAAAATTTTCTTAATCATCCTTATCGTTGCTAGTTCTATTGTTGTTCCTTTAATTTTAAAAAGTGCATACAAAAAAGATTATATTCAAAATATGATCGATAATCATGAAAATAGCAAACAAGAAAATAATTCAATTAATGATTTAGTTCATGCTCAAGAGCAAGTACATGAATCTCATATTAATGGTTAAAAAAGACGGATTTTTAAAATCCGCCTTTTTATTTGTCTAAAACTTCATTAATTTTTCTTTTAAATTTGATTTCATGTATCAAAAGTATTATTGCAAATAATATATTTGAAATACCAAGTAGTATAATATGTGTTTTTACATGATCTGAAGGATTTAAAATTAAAGCTACTGCAAGAATAATTTCTACAACAGATTCAACACATTCAATTAAATTAACACCTTTAAATTCTCTTCTTGCTATATCATAAATTGAACCATTTAAACGAACAGATCCGGTAATTATAGCTGATATTCCCCATAAGGTACAAATTAAAGAAAATTCAATATCTTTATTAATATATTTTGATAAAATAATAATTATAGAAAAAATCATTATTAAAAGATGTGTACCAACATGATTATCTTCATTTTTGTACGCTTTTCTATCTATCGCTAGTATAAATGCTGTAGTTGATCCGTATAAAACAGTTATTCCTACAATATAATTTAGGTAATTAAGTAAATTATCTAAAAAAGTATAAGCACCAATTATTAATGTTATACCTACAATAATGTAAGCTAATATTCTTATAGATTTAAATATATAGTATTTCATAATTTCACCAAAATAAGTATAACTTTTTAAAAAAGCGCAGTCAAGAAAAAAACATATTGACTTGCCACCAATATGTTTAATTAATTATAAATTTTCAAAAACTTTTGTATCGTTTGTTTCTTCTTCTTTTTTATTTGATTTTATATAATAATATAATTCGATTAGATACCCGATAATAAATAAAACAAAATATGAATAGAAACGATAAT
>CAVJGK010000141.1:0-3691 GCA_963648895.1 Lachnospiraceae bacterium
ATTTAAACTAATTTATTTTAAATAAATTAAAATAAGAGTATTATTAAATAGATTGAAAAATAAAATCTAATGATTTTAGGAGGCTATATGTTTGACAATTTAAAAAAGATACATGAAAATGCGTTAAAAGAAATTAGTGAAATTAATAATCTTGAATTATTGACTAATATTAGAAATAATTATTTGTCAAAAAAGAGTGAATTGATGCAAATGATGTCAAAGATGAAAGACTTAAATGGTGAAGATAAAGCTAAATTTGGTCAAGAAATCAACTCAATTAAACAAGATATCACTAATCGTATTGAAGCAAAAAGGGAAGAAATTAATGCTGAATTATTAAAGAAAAAATTAGAAAGTGAAGTTATTGATTTTACTTTACCTTCTATTTCTTATTCAAAAGGAAGTAAACATCCTTTCCAAATTATCATCGATGATGTTTCTAATATCTTTATCGGTATGGGCTATAACATTGTTGAAGGAACAGAAGTTGAATTAGATCATTTCAATTTCGAATTATTAAACGTTCCAAAAGACCACCCTGCAAGAGATATGCAAGATTCTTTCTACATTGATGAAAACCATTTAATGAGAAGCCAAACTTCTCCAGTTCAAGCACATGTTATGCTTTCTAAAAACGGAGTTGGACCAATTAAAATTATCTCTCCTGGTAAAGTTTATCGTAGAGATGATGACGCAACCCATTCACATCAATTTGGACAAATTGAAGGTTTAGTTATCGATAAGAATGTCAATATGGGTAATTTACTTTCAACTTTAGAATTATTCGCAAAATCAATGTTTGGTGAAAAACGTGAAGTTAGAATGAGATCTTCTTATTTCCCATTTACAGAACCTTCTGTTGAAGCAGATATTTCATGTTTTGAATGCGGTGGAAAAGGTTGTAAATTATGCAAAGGCACAGGATGGATTGAAATCCTTGGTGCCGGTATGGTTCACCCACATGTTCTTGAAATGTGTGGATTCGATACAAAAGAATATCAAGGCTTTGCTTTTGGTATCGGTATTGAAAGAGTTGCAATGTTAAAATATGGCATTGATGATATTAGAAAATTCTATACAAATGATAAGAGATTCTTATCACAATTTAAAAAAGACTAAGGAGGAAGATTATGTTAGCAAGTTATAAATTATTATCACAATTTGTTGATTTACATGATATTTCTCCAAAAGAAATTGAAGATAAATTAACTTTCTCTGGCTTAGAAGTTGAAGAAGTTACTACTTTAGCTAGTGCTTCAAAATTAGTTATTGGTCAAATTGTTGATTGCCAAGAACATCCAGATTCTTCTCATTTACACGTTTTAAAAGTAGATGAAGGAGAAAAATATGGTCTTGTCCAAATCGTTTGTGGCGCGCCAAATGTTAGAGTTGGTTTAAAAGTTATTGTTGCTTTAGAAGGATGTGTCCTTCCTGCTAAAGATATCACAATTACAAAATCTACCATTAGAGGTGTCGAATCAAATGGTATGTGCTGCGCTTTAAATGAATTAGGCGTTGATAAATTCTTCCTTACTGAAGCACAAATTAATGGTATTGAAGAACTTCCAGAAGATGCACCAGTTGGTGAAGAAAATGTTTTAGATTATTTAGGATTAAATGATACAGTCTTTAATATTAATGTTTTAGCTAATAGAAGTGATTGCTTAGCTATTTATTCTATCGCAAAAGAATTAGGTGCTTTATTCCATCGTGAAGTTAAAATTCCTACACCTAAAAAATATGATGAATTTGATTCATCTTTAGAAGCTTCTTCAGAAACTATTGATTGTCCTCAATTCTCCATTAAAGAAGTTTTAGATGTTACAACTAAAGAATCACCTAAATGGTTAAAATCATTTTTAATGGCTCAAGGCATTAGATCTATTAACAATATTGTTGATATTGGTAATTATGTCATGATCTTAACTGGTCAACCATTACATATGTATGATAAAGATAAATTAGAATCTAATAAATTTGTTGTTAAAAATACAATTAATGAAGAAGTTATCGCACTTGATTCTAGCAAATATGAATTAAAAGATAATGACTTAGTTGTTACAAATAATTCTAAACCTGTTTGTATTGCAGGTATTATGGGACTTGAATGTGTCGCAGTTACTGAAGAAACAAAAAATATTGTTATTGAAGCGGCTAACTTCAAAGGAAGCAGCGTAAGAAAAACTTCTAATCGTTTAGGTTTATCTAGCGATTCAAGTGCAAGATTTACAAAAGGTATTAATCCTTATCAATATGAATCTGTATTAGATTTAGCAGCTGAATTATTAGTTGAACTTGCAGATGCTAAAAAAGTATCAAAAAATATCAATTATTCAACTATTGGTAAAAACGATACTCAAATTGAATGCTCAGTTTCTTATATTAACGGAAGACTTGGTACTCATTTCACATTTGAAGAAATCAAAGATGTTTTAGAAGCATTAATGATTAAAGTAGTTGCAAAAGATGAAAATGAATTTGTTGCTTTCCCACCAGATCATCGTATTGATTTAAAATGCAATGCTGATTTATCTGAAGAAGTAATTAGATATGTTGGATTTGATTGTATTAAATCTCAACTTCCATTAATGGTTACAACTACTGGTGGTCTTTCTAAAAACCAACAAAATCGTTTAAAAATTAGAAATTTATTAATCGATAATGGCTTAAATGAAATCTTAACATATAATTTAATTTCACCTAAAATGAATGAAGAATATGTTTTATTAAATACTGATGAACCATATGTTATTTTAAATCCTATGACTATCGATCATAGCGTCGTTAGAAGAGGATTAGTTGCAAGTATGATTGATACTATTTCATATAACTTAGCGCACCAACAAAAGAATTTATCATTCTTTGAAATTTCTTCTATTGATACAAAATCTCAATCATTTGAAGAATTAGTCGTTGGTTTAAATGGTGAAAAACAAATTCGTGGCATTTTTGAAACTAGACCTTATAATTTCTATGATATTCATGGTATTTTGGAAGCTATCTTATCTTCTTTAGGCATTGATAAAAATAGATATAGAGAAGAAAGATTATTAGATTCACCTTTCTATCATCCTGGTAGAAGCACTAAAATTATCATCGGTAAAGATGTAGTTGGTGTTGTTGGTCAAATCCATCCAAATTATTCAAAAGATATTAAAGAAACTTATATCTTAGATTTAAATTTAACTAAATTATTAAATATTAAAACATCACAAACTAAGATGGCTCAAGTTTCTAAATATCCTACTGTCAGCCGTGATTTAGCGTTAGTTGTTTCTAAAGATGTATTAGTTGATTCAATGATTAGAACAATTAAGAAAAATGGTAAATCAATTGTTAGAGATGTTGAAGTATTTGATGTTTATGAAGGTGAATTCTTACCATTAAATATTAAATCTGTCGCTTTCTCCATCACTTATGGTAGCGATGCTAAAACTTTAGTTGATCAAGAAATTCAAGAAGCAGAAAATAGCATTTTAAATGCATTATTCAAAGATTTTAAAGCGGAGTTGAGAAAATAATATGTTAGTACTTAATAAAAAAGATATTTACTCATTAAAGAACTTTACTTTAAATGAAGTAGTTACTTTAAAAGATGAAGATATTAAAAAATGTAAAGATATTATCAAAGTTAATGAAGTTAATGTTGAAGTTAATGTAAATTTAGTTTCTTCATTAGTACTAGTTAATA
>CAVJGK010000142.1:0-3663 GCA_963648895.1 Lachnospiraceae bacterium
GTGTTATCAAACATGTATTTCTCTCCTTTCTTTTTACTTTAATATATTTAACTTAAACTTAATTTAAATAGTCTTATTATTATAAATAATAATATTGCATCTTTTTTCAAGACGCTTAATTAAGAATATCATACAAAAGAGTTAAAGTATAGATAATAATATCAATAAAATCAATTAAATGTGTTTTCTTTACTTTTTAAAGTCACAAATTGACATTTAATTCATTTTTTTAATCTAAAAACCACTTTTAAAAGATATAAAAATAAAATTGAAATTGAAATAATAACAGCAATAATGTAAACTAAAGGACGTATTTTGATTATGCAAAAGAAAGGAAGTAATTATGGATTTATCTAAATCGAAAAAATTTTTATTATCGATTGCTTTAATCTATTGGGCGTTAGTTATACTTGTATTTGTGGTCGCTCATGATACTTTTATGGTTAATATCCCTAATACTTTTATTAATATATATTGGTTAAGTGTGAGTGTTTTATTTATCTTAATCGCCTCATATTGTACCTGGGGATATATAAGAGGAAAACACAATAAAAACAACTTAGTTGTCGCATTATGCACTCTTGCAACTAAATACAATTTTTTATTAAAACAATTAGTAAATCGTGATTTTAAAGTTAAATATAAAAGATCTGTATTAGGTGTTGCTTGGAGTTTTGTTAATCCACTTTTAACAATGGGTGTTCAATATATTATCTTCTCAACAATATTCTCAAGTGATATTCCTAATTATGCCGTATATTTATTAATTGGTATTGTTTTCTTTAATTTCTTTAATGAAGCAGTTTCTCAAGGGATGTCTTCTATTACAGGAAATGCAAATTTAATTAAGAAAGTATATATGCCTAAATATATCTATCCTTTATCAAAATTATTATCATCATTAATTAACTTTGCAATTACATTAATTCCTTTGGCAATTGTTATGGCAATTACCAAAACAGTTCCAAGTTGGTCAATGTTATTGCTGATATTTGATATTATTTGTTTCTTAGGTTTCTTATTTGGTATGATATTAATTTTATCAACCTTAATGACTTTCTTCCAAGATACTCAATTCTTATGGACAGTTATTAGTATGATTTGGATGTATATGACACCTATTTTCTACACAGAAAATATTATTCCAGAAAAATTTAGAACTCTTTATCATTGTAACCCATTATATCAATATATTTCTTTTGCACGTATATGTTTAATTGAAGGATGCTCTCCTGCCGCGATGCAATATGTATATTGTATAGTTTCTTCTGTAGTTGTATTAATATTTGGATTATTTATCTTTAAAAAGAATCAAGATAAATTTGTCTTACATTTGTAGGTGATTATATATGGAAAAGATTATTGAAGTAAAAGATATAACAATGAAATTTACTATCGCAAGTGACCGTGTTTCTTCTTTAAAAGAATTTGTTGTTAATTTATTAAAACACAAGGTAAAATACGAGAAATTCGAAGCTTTAAGCCATGTTTCATTAGATGTTTATCCCGGTGATGTCGTTGGCTTAATTGGTCATAACGGAGCTGGTAAATCAACTATGTTAAAAATAATTTCTGGCATATTAAAACCAACAGAAGGCTCAGTTACAGTAAATGGTAATATCGCCCCAATGTTAGAATTAGGATCAGGATTTGATCCTGATATGTCAGGAAGAGAAAATGTCTTCTTAAATGGAGCAATATTAGGTTATTCACAAGAATTCTTAGAAAGTAAATACGATGAAATTGTAGCTTTTGCAGAATTAGAAAAATTTATGGAAGTACCAATTAGAAATTACTCTTCTGGTATGATTGCTAGATTAGCTTTTGCTGTTGCAACCGCGGTTAATCCAGAAATATTGATAGTCGATGAAATTTTAAGTGTTGGAGATATGAACTTCCAAATTAAATCTTCTGCACGTATGCAAGAAATGATGGGTAATGGAACAACTGTTTTAATGGTTAACCATGATGTTGGTGTAATCAAAAAAATGTGTTCAAAAGTTTTATGGATTGAAAATGGTAAAATGGTTAAATTTGGTGATGCTGAAGAAGTATGTAATGAATATATCAAAGCAAGTATTCCCCAAGGTGAATCTAATAACGAAAACAAGGCATCTGAATAGATGCCTTTTTGCTTATTTAAATCTTCTTTTATTAACAAAATAATTATTAAAGTAAACCAACCATATATATTGGTAAAAATAATATATCATCTTCAACTTTTAAATCTTTTTCATGAACTATTATTCGTTCTCCAATATAATCTTTATACTTGTCTTTAATTTTATTTAAAGATGAAAAAGTATAATTGCTGCCTGATTTAACTTCCAGAGGAATAATATTATGTTTTGAAGTAACATTAGGTTTGGATATCAAAAAGTCAATTTCCATGGTATTTTTTGAGTCAGTTTTATCATTTTTTGAAAAGAAATATAGTTTCTTACCATTAGACGCAAAAGTTTGGGCGACTACATTTTCTAAAATCATTCCTTGATTAAATGATAACTTATCGAAAAGGATTTTTTTATAAATCTCTTCACTGCATATTTCTTGCTCATTAAATACCATTGATAATAATAAGCCTGTATCAAAAAAATAGCATTTTAAACTATTATCATCAATTCTTTGTCCTAGACCTATATTAGGTTCTGTTGTGTTATACGCAATATTGATCAATTTAGCGTCTTCTAGCCAATAAAATGCACCATCATAATTTCTATATCTAGCATTATCATCTAGTTTACTAAAATTGAATTTCTTTTCATGCTTTTGTAGTTGTGAAGGGATTGTATCATATATTTTCTCAACTTTTAAATTTAATTCTTCTGCGTGTTTTCTAATATCATCTCTATATAATGATAATAATGTTCTTTTAATTTTATCAACTTTAGCAAAATCTTTACTATTAACATATTCATCAACAGCTTGTGGCATACCACCTACAATCAAATATTGTTTATAATAATCCATTGCTTTTCTATGCATTAGATCCATTAAAGGCTTTTTATTTGAATAACAATTTTTAATAAAGTCCATTAAAGTATTATTATTCATCGCCCAAAGAAACTCTTCAAAATCCATTGGATACATTTTTAATTTAACTTCTTCAGAAGGTATTAAAATATCTTTGACATTCTTTTTAATAGAAACAAGTGATCCTGTCTCTATATAATCATATTTACCATCTTCAACTAATTTTTTTATTAAGCTTCTTGCTTTAGGACAAAATTGAATTTCATCAAAGATAATTAATGATTCTCTTTCAAATAGTGATACATTATAATAGCTTTTTAAATAGATAAATAAAGAATCTAGATCATCGCTATAAATAGAAAATAAGTTTTTTATATCTTCAGACGCAAAAGCAAAATCAATTAATATATATGTTTTATAGTTTTCTTCTGCAAACTTTTTAACAATATAACTTTTCCCAACACGTCTAGCGCCTTCAATTAATAAAGCTGTTTTTCCTTTAGATTCATTTTTCCAAGTAACTAATTTGTCATATACTTTTCTTTTCATATATTATCACCACCTTTATTATACATTATTTTATGCATTTTTAAATACATTTGCACGAAATCCAAATTTTTAAAGTTGTTATTTTGCACGAAATCCAAATTTTTAAAACAATTATTTTGCACGAAATCAAAGATTTCATAG
>CAVJGK010000143.1:0-3629 GCA_963648895.1 Lachnospiraceae bacterium
GATGCACCATGTACATTTTCAGGATATAAATCAAATGCACAAACGATTTCCCCTACAACATGGTTCCACTTGTTATAATTCAACAATGCTTTTCCTAAGTTACCTGCACCTATTAAAACGATCTTTTCATCAAAGTTAACACCCAATTCATCTGAAAACTTTTTAATCAGATCATCTACATTGTAACCATATCCTTGCTTGCCTAAACTTCCAAGAAACGAAAAATCTCTACGAATCGTTGTAGATTCAATAGATACATAATCAGCTAATTGCTTAGACATAATTTTTGTTGTGCCTTCTGCTTTTAACTTTCTTAAAGCTTTTAGATATACTGGATATCTTTGTAATGTTGCTTTTGGTACTTTTCTTTCAGTTATCATTTTCATCACCTATAAATTATTTTAACACTGAATAGAAACTTTGTGAAAAAATTATATATATTATTAATATTTTTCACCTGGCATCAATAATGAAGGATCTGCAGAAACATCAAATCCACAACGAATTCCATTCTTATATGCGATATAACCAGTCGCACCAATCATAGATGCATTATCAGTACAATACTTGATTGGTGGTTGGGATAATTCAACCTCAGGATATTTTTTCATTTCTTCTTCTAACATCACTCTTAATCTAGAGTTTGCCGCAACACCACCTGCAGTAACGACCATTTTAGGTTTTAATTCTTTTACTGCATTCATCGTTTTAGAAACCATAAGTCCTAAAGCTGTTTCTTGAAAAGCATACGCTACATCTTCTTTTACAATTGGATTCCCTGCTTTTTCCTCACGTTGTATCAATTGTAAGACTGCAGTTTTCAAACCTGAAAAAGAAAAATCATATGGTGTGTCAACTTTTGGAGTCGGTAAGTGATAATGTTCTTTTCCTAGTTTTGCCATTTTATCAATAACAGGTCCTCCAGGGTAACCCGTACCTAATACTCTTGAAACTTTATCATACGCTTCTCCAATTGCGTCATCTCTTGTTTCACCAATTACTTTAAAATCATATTCAGTTTCCATCCAAACAAGTTGTGAATGTCCACCACTGATGACCAAGGCTAACAATGGAAATTGAAGATCATGATCTAACGCAAATCTATTTGCATAAATATGTCCTGTCATATGATTGACTGGTACTAATGGTTTGTGAAATTCCCACGCTAAAGTTTTAGCTGCTTGCACACCAACGTGCAAAGATCCAATCAAACCAGGACCTTGTGTAAATGTGATTGCGTCAATATCATCCATTGTTACATTAGCTTGTTGGATAGCTTCTGTTATAACAGTAGAAATGTTCTCAACATGAATTCTACTTGCAACTTCAGGAACGACACCACCATATTTTGTATGTACATTGATTTGAGAAGAAACTATATTAGATAATATTTCTTTTCCATCTTTTACGATCGCACAAGCTGTTTCATCACAACTACTTTCTATAGCTAATAACATTGTCATACAATGTTTCCTCCTTTAAGATTGATACATTAAGTAGGCATCTTCTCCATCAGCGTAATAGTTTTTACGAATAGATACCTTTTTAAATCCAAATTTTTCATATACATGAATTGCGCTTTCATTCGATTTACGAACTTCCAATGTGAAATTTTCACAATTATTTAATTGAACTAATTGTAAAATGAATTCCATCATTTCACACGCAATTCCTCTATTCTGATATTTTGTTGAAACACCAATATTCGCAATTTCAGCATTTTCATATGAAATCAATAAATCAAAATATCCAACGATTTCTCCATTCGTTTCATAGATATAAATGTTAGAAAAAGGATTTTGATTCATTTCATCTAAAAACATATTTTCATTCCAAGCATCTTCTAAAAATAATTCTTTTTCAATTCTTAAAACAACTTCTAAATCGTTTTCTTCAATTTTACGAATCATATGTTTTTAACTTTTATTTGGTAAATATGAATCAGAAGATTTTAAATATTCAGGTACGACAAGATGAACATTATCCCATGATTCCCATTGGTCTTTTAATACATTAAAATTCTCAACGATATCTGGCCAAACATCTTCTTTTCCAACCAAACTACCATCACCAATTACTTCTTCACTTCCAATATTCAATTCAGAAATCTCAATTGCTTGTTCTTTATCGACAATAACACCATCTTTAAAAGAAGCTGTATAAACTCGTTTTCCTCTTGCGTCAGTTACAACTCTACACGTTTTCTTCCCTGCATATAATAATAAAGTTGAAATTGTGTATATTGGTAGATTACGCATTGCACAAAAAACTTTCGCTACTGTCATCGCAATTCTTACACCCGTATAAGAGCCAGGTCCTTTAGAAATGACAATTTGATCAATATCTTCAGGAGTTAACTTTAAAGAATCCATTAGTTCAATGATTTTAGGAAATAATTCTTCACTTTGTTTTTTCCAACACTTTTCTTGTATTTTTCCAATAACAATATCATCTTTAATTAAACCTACTACAAGCCAAGTATGACTTGTATCCATACATAAAGTAATCATTTTAAGTCCTCCAATAAATTTTCGTATTCATCCCCATGTGCGTTAAAAGAAAACTCTCTTGTGCCATCTTCTAATAAATGAATCGAAATCATTAAATAATTTTCAGGAATCAAATATTTCATAAACTGAGACCATTCAATTACAGTTAATCCATCATCATAAAAATATTCATCAAATCCAAGATCTTGTTCAATTCCTTCCATACGATATGCATCTATATGATAAAGATTCATTCTTTCACCATGATAGATTTTTTGGATTGTAAATGTAGGAGAAGTAACATTTCTTTGAATGCCTAATCCTTTCGCGATACCTTGGGTTAATGTTGTTTTTCCAGCACCAAGATCACCATCCAATAAAATAACCATATTTTCTTGAACAAGTTTTCCGATTTTATTTCCTAAACTATGTGTTTGTTCTGTTGAATTTGTATATAGTTGTAACTCTTTCATATGATTGCCTCGCTGAGGTATTATACATCCAAAAATCGCGGATATAAAGCAGAATGTTCACTTCAAAAAAAGACAAAAAAAAGGAGAAGATAAACTTCTCCAAATAACCTGGCAACGTGCTCGATTCACCCTAAGGCTATTTTTGCCGCTGATGTGCTTAACTTCTGTGTTCGGGATGGGAACAGGTGTGACCACATCGCCATCATCACCAGATCTTTTCTGAAGGTTGCTCCTTCAAAACTGAATAACAATCTTTTGACAAACTCTTGATCTCTCTTCAAGTTATGTTGTTCTCTCGCGTGAATAAACCTTCGACCTATTAGTATCAGTCAACTCAATACATCACTGTACTTACATCCCTGACCTATCAACCTCGTCGTCTTCAAGGGGTCTTATTTGTTCGAAACAATGGGAAATCTAATCTTGGAGTCGGTTTCACGCTTAGATGCCTTCAGCGTTTATCCGGTCCGTTCTCAGCTATCCAGCTATGCCACTGGCGTGACAACTGGTGCACCGTAGGAACGTCCACCCTGGTCCTCTCGTACTAGGGGCAGCTCTCCTCAAATTTCCAACGCCCACAACAGATAGGGACCGAACTGTCTCACGACGTTCTGAACCCAGCTCGCGTACCGCTTTAATGGGCGGACAGCCCAACCCTTGGAACCGA
>CAVJGK010000144.1:0-3523 GCA_963648895.1 Lachnospiraceae bacterium
ACCTTACATCATTAGGATTTGTTGCAAGAAAATTAAATTCATTAGATGAAATTTATAATTTTATTTCAATGGATTTAACTTCTTTAAAAGGCTTATGCGATATCTATTTTAGTGATAATATTAAATCTCTTGAAGTAAAAAAACTTCCTAAAATTAAATATACAATTACATATAATAACAACTTAATGAATGTTGCTTTAAAAGAATCAGAATATTCTTCAGCGGATTTATATTTAATTTATGATTATATCAAAAGAAAGAAAAAATACGTCAAATTATCTGATGGAACAGTTTTAAAACTTGATAATGAAGACGCAAGAGAATTCTTTGAAATCACTAATTCTTTATCTTTAGATCCAAAAGATTTAACCAAAGAAGTTGAATTACCAATTTATAAACGTTTCAAAATCAATAATACAACTGATTACCCATTAGAAAAATATATGGAAGAAGTCGTTGATAATATTTCTAATTTTAAAGAACATCCTATCGAATTACCTTCTTTCACTTATGAATTAAAAGAATATCAAAAAGAAGCTATTTATTGGTTGAATATGCTTAAAAATTATCATTTCTCTGGCATTCTTGCCGATGATATGGGACTTGGTAAAACTTTTGAAATGCTTGCTTTCTATTCATTAGATAAGACAAGTGAACCTTCTTTAATCGTCTGCCCTAAAAGCTTAATTTTTAACTGGAGCAATGAAATAAATAAATTTGTTCCTGATACTAAATTTGTTAAAATATATGGTTCTTTAGAAGAAAGAAAAAATATTATTTCTTCAATTAAACCAAATGAAAGAGTAGTTTATATTACTTCTTATGATTCATTAAGAAACGATGTTGATGTTTATAAAAATGTTAAATTTAGATATTTAATTCTTGATGAAGCTCAAGCTATTAAAACAAATAACGCTAAAAAGACATTATCAGTTAAAAAGATCGCTGCAACATTTAGATTTGTTTTAACAGGTACTCCAATTGAAAATAACATTCTTGAATTATGGTCAATCTTTGATTTCTTAATGCCTGGATATTTTGAAGATATTTCTACATTCAAATCTAATTTTGAAAAAGATCCTGATTATAAATCATTTATCTATAAAAAAATTGCATTATTCGTCTTAAGAAGAACTAAGAAAGAAATGCTTAAAGAACTTCCAGATAAATTTGAAAGAATTATTACTTGTGAACTTTCTGAAGAACAAAGAAAAGTCTATGATTCATATCGAATTATCGCCAAAGACAAACTTACTAAAGAAGGTGTCTTTAATGCCTTACCTTACATTTTAAGATTAAGACAAATTTGTATTGATCCAAATTTATTCATGGAAAATTATGAAGGTGATGCTTCTAAATTAACATTATTAAAATCTATCTTAGATGAATATTTACCGGCTGGAAGAAAGATTTTAATCTTCTCTCAATTCGTTGAATTATTAAATTCAATCGGCTCTTCATTACAAGAACAAAACATTCCTTATTACATGTTAACTGGGGCAACTAAGATTGATGAAAGAGTTACTTTATGTGAAGAATTTAACGATCCAAATAACAAAGTTCAAATATTCTTAATTTCAATTAAAGCAGGTGGAAGCGGCCTTAACTTAATTGGCGCGGATACTGTTATCCATATGGATATTTGGTGGAACTTAGCCCTTGAAAATCAAGCTACAGATAGATCTTATCGTTTAGGACAAAATAAGAATGTCGAAGTTATTAAGTTAATCGCAGAAAATTCTATTGAAGAAAATATTTTACAATTACAAAATACTAAGAAGGATTTAATTGATTCACTTATTTCTAATGATGATTCTTCTATTACTAATATGTCAAAAGAAGATATTAGATTTATTTTAGGAGATTAAGAAGATGAAAAAAGAAAAATCATGTGGTGCAGTATTATATAAAAAAGTCGATGGAGTCAAATATTATCTTTGCCTCCATATGGCTTTAGGCCATTATTCTATTTGTAAAGGTCATGTCGAAGGAAATGAAACGGAAGTTGAAACTGCCTTAAGAGAAATAAAAGAAGAAACATCTTTAGATGCAATTATTGATACTAATTTTAAAGAAGTAATTACTTATTCTCCTTATGAAAATTGCATTAAAGATGTAGTCTTCTTTGTTGGAGAAATTATAGGAGGCAATGAAACACCTCAGGAAGAAGAAGTTAGTTCTATAAGCTATTTAACTTTAGAAGAAATGTTAAAAACATTAACTTATGATTCTGATAAAGAAGTAGTTAAAAAAGCTAATTTATATTTAGAAAGAAAGGGGATTTAATGAAAAAACTGATATTTTTAATACCATTATTATTACTTCCACTTTTTTCTTGTTCTTCCAATAGTGATTCTATTATTCCTCCATATGATGCGAATAAAAAAATTAAATTATTAACTAACGCAAGTGGTGAAGAAATTAATTTAGTTTCTCAAGAGGTTAATGATTATATTAACGGAGTAAATAAAATTTCTACCTATCAAAACGTTAAAAAAGATTATCAAAATAAAGTGACTATTTCTTTTTCTGAAGAAGGAGTTACTAATTCTCATTATCAAGTTGATGTTAGTTTAGATATGAAATTTAGCAATGTTTCTTCTTATAAAACTTATAAACATACTCTTGAAATAACTAATTTATTTTCTAATCAATATTATTATTACAAAGTTACTAATTTAAATAATAAAGAAGTATCCAATATTGGTTATTTTAAAACTGCCGATACTCCAAGATTTATTACATTAGAAAATATTTATAATGTTAGAGACTTAGGTGGTATTGATACAAGTGTTATTAAACAAGGACTTGTTTATCGTGGCGCAGAATTGAATAAACATTATTCTTTGAGTGAAAATGATTTAAAAGTATTTGTCGATGATTTACAACTTAAAACTGATTTAGATTTAAGAAAAACAGGTGAAACTGATGGTATTACTAAAAGCCCAATTTCAGAAGATTTAAATTATATTAATCTACCTGGATTTGAGTCATATAGAAATCTTACAACAGAAGATCAAAAATCTTATTATCATGATGCTTTAGTAACTTTCGCAGATGTAAATAATTATCCTATTTATATGCACTGTTACCAAGGGGCTGATCGAACAGGAACATTAACTGCCGTTATTGCAGGATTAATGGGAATTGATGAAGATAAAATTGCCAAAGATTATGAACTAACTACCTTTGCTGGTAAAGATCAAAACGATACTTCATATTATCGTAATGTTGCAGGAAAAGGTTATAATTTCATCTTTAAAAATATTCAAATGCTTTATCCTGCAACTTCTTTACAAGAATCAGTAGAAAAATATTGTATTGAAGGATTAGGTTTATTAGATAGTGAAGTTTCACAAATTCAAGATATATTAAGTGGTAAAACAAGTGTTAATATTAAATCTAATTTTGTTACTTTTTGTAACGCTTTAGATTTAAATTAGTTAAATTATTTATATTTTTAAAGTCTGATATTCAAGCTTAAAATATTAAGTTTATAAGGAAGTTTGTTTTAGTTAATTAA
>CAVJGK010000145.1:0-3493 GCA_963648895.1 Lachnospiraceae bacterium
AAAAAATTGACGTTGTTGTTTGTTTATTTCTGCTTAGTTTTCAAAGATCAGATTCTGTTGTTTAAGCTCTCGCTCAACAGACTGCTTGACAATGATACTACTTATCAGTTCATATGTCAACAATTATTTTCATAAATTAATAAATTTTATTAATTCATTTTCTTTGTTATCATGCAAAGTGACAACTGCTATATTTAACCACTTTAGAAAGCACAATGCAAGAAAAAATTTAAGAAATTTGTAAAAAATAAAAGGACTCATTTAGAGCCCTTATATCCTTATATTATATATAAATATAATTATCTTCTTTCTCTAGCAAATAATGCTACTAATCTAATAAAGATAAATACAAAGTCTGTATATAGTTGTAAAGCCATGTAAATTGCTAAACCACCATTTAAATTACCAGATTGTGCTAATCTTTTTGTATTGTTAACATCGAAAGCTGTAATTGCAAGCATTGCTGCTAAACCTATATAAGAAATAACATAATAGATTGTTGGATTTTGTAAAAAGAAATTAACTAGTGATAAAACTAATATTCCCCATAAAGCACCAACACCAAACATGCCAAGTCCCATTGTAGATTTTTTAGTAAATAAACCATAGATTGCCATGATGCCAAATACTGAAGCAGTAGCTAAGAAGATATAGCCTAAAGATGAAAGTTCATATACTAACATGAATGAGGATAATAATACACCCATACATACTGTATATAACCAATAAGTAACTTGTCCTCCTTTACCACTTCTTAATACCATGAATTGAGCTAAGAATATTAAGATAATAGATGCAATAGATGAAACAGCTGTTAAAGCAATATATGCATCTGGTGATAATGCTCTAGAAACTAATAAGAAATATACACCGATAGAAACTCCTGCAGTTACTAATAATCCTAGGAACATGTATAAGAAAACTTTTGCAATCGATGATTTAGTAGAATCAATATCATCACTTCTACTAGATGGATTTGTATAAGAATAATCGTTCATTGATAATCCTCCTTCTTTATATAAATATAATATCTTACTTTGGTAAATTAAAAGTAAAAATTAATAATTTAACATTTATTAACCGTTTGGATAATATTTATATTTGTATTTATGATTGTTTTTTTAGAATTATTTTGCATCAGTTATGTTTTTTTGTGGAAAACTTTAATTTTCCACAGTAGCAAAAAAGAGGAATTTTTTATTCTTTCCTCTTCTTAAAATTTATAAATTATTTAACAAGGTTATGGAGCATAGCTTCATAAGAATCAATCTTTAAAGAAGCACCGCCAACTAATGCACCATCAACATCTTCTTCAGATAGATAAGCTTGAATATTTTCAGGTTTAACAGATCCTCCGTATAAGATTAATGTTTCTTCTGCAACATCACCATACATTGAACGGATAATATCTCTGATAAATTTGCAAATATCTTCTGCAATTTCTTTAGATGCATTTTTGCCTGTACCAATGGACCAAATAGGTTCATAAGCAACTACAACATTAGCTAAATCTTCTTTATTTAAATTAGCAAGGCCTACTCTGATTTGTTCTTCGACTACTTTTTTAGTTTCGCCATTTTCAAATTGAGCAAGAGTTTCTCCACAGCAATATACTGGAACCATTTTATTTTCGACTAATTTAACAATTTTCTTGTTACATTTTTCGTTAGTTTCATTATCATATGTTCTTCTTTCAGAATGTCCGATAATGCACCAATCAATACCTAATTCTTTTAACATAGGAATTGCTACTTCACCAGTAAAAGCACCATGATCTTCAAAGTGGCAGTTTTGTGCTGCAACAATTAATCCTTTTGAATTAGATTTAACTGCATCAAGTCCTAAATATGTAGGAGCAACGCCAACTAAAACGTTGTGTGCTTCTGCAAATTTAACTAATTCTTCTGTTTGAGATGCAAATTCTTTTGCTTCAGAAACAGTTTTATTCATTTTCCAGTTACCAAGTAATAATTTTTTTCTCATATGGATTAGTCTCCAATTACATCAATTCCAGGTAAGTGGCCATTGTTTTCGATCATTTCAAGAGATGCACCACCGCCAGTTGAGACGTGTGAGAAATCATCTTTGTAACCGAATTGTTTACAAGCTGCAGCTGAGTCGCCACCACCGATAACTGTAAATGCTTTGCCTTTTAATTCAGCGCAAGCTTTACAAACTGCAATTGTACCTGCTTGGTATGCTTCTTTTTCGAAAACACCCATTGGGCCATTCCAGAAAATTGTTTTTGCTTTAGCAATTTCGCTTGTATATAATTCGATTGTCTTAGGACCAATATCTAAGCCTTCGAAACCTTCTGGGATGTTATTTGAATCAACAATCTTAACTTCTGTTGGGTTGTCGAAATCATTAGCGCATTTTGTATCTACAGGAAGTAAAATCTTACCTGATTCATACATCTTTTTAGCGTATTCTAATTGATCTGCTTCAAATGGTGAAGTACCAACGTTTCCGCCTAAAGCTTTGATGAATGTATAAGCCATTGCACCACCGATAATGATCTTGTCACATTTTTCAAGTAATGAGTTGATAACTTTGATTTTATCTGAAACTTTGAAACCACCTAAAATAGCTAAATATGGTCTTTCTTCGCATTTAACAACTTTGCTTAAAGAAACAACTTCTTTTTCAACTAAGAAACCAAGAGCAACTTGTTTGCCTTCGCTCTTTAAGATTTCTGGTACACCATATGTAGAAGCGTGTGCTCTATGTGCTGAACCGAAAGCATCCATAACGAATGCATCACATAATGAAGCCCATTCTTTTGAAAGTTCTGGGTCGCATTTTTCTTCGCCTTTTTCATAACGAGTATTTTGGACTAATAAGATTTGTCCATTTTCTAAGCCTTTAACTGCATCAGCAAGAACTTCACCTCTTGTAGCTTCACAGAATGAAACTTTTGTTTCTGGTAATAATTCTTGTAATCTTACAGATACAGGTTTTAAAGTGTTTTTCTTCTTTTGTTCTTCAACTACTTCTGGAGCTTCTTTGTGTTTAATTTTACCTAAGTGTGACATTAAAACAATTTTAGCGCCTTTAGAAATAAGTTCTTTGATAGTTGGTAAAGCTGCAACAATACGGTTGTCGTCAGAAATTACACCGTTCTTGAATGGAACGTTGAAATCACAACGAACTAATACTACTTTACCTTCGACATTTAAATCTTTTACATTTTTCATAAAAATTAATCTCTCCTTTTTTACGAACAAGTTTATTATATAGGAATTAAAAAATAATAAAAACAATTTTTGATAAATAATTATCGAAAAGCGGTTAATTATTGGTAAGTTAATTCCATATTTATTATATAAATATGAGAAATAAGATTTATAACTTTATAAAATGAGTTATTTGTAAAAATATATACTTTGATTATAAATTTTTAATTCTAAACGCATTATCTTTAATAAATTTATTGTGCTTGTTTCATGTTTAGAAACTACCAGCTATACATTTTAATTATTAATAATAGATC
>CAVJGK010000146.1:0-3455 GCA_963648895.1 Lachnospiraceae bacterium
AAAATTAAAATAATATCTAATTTAATAACAATGATTAGTATATTATCGACATTAACTGCTTGTTTGAGCCTTAGTCATAAAACAAATTATTTTATTGAGGGGCATTTTGAAACTACTTGTGATTCTATTAACTATTATCTTGATATAAATGAAATAGAAAAAGAAGAATATATTTCTTCCAATTCTATTAATGTTGTAAAAGATGCGGCCTTAAAAGGAAAGAAGTATTTTAGAATTAATTTCTCTAAGAGTGATGAAGATGGAATAGTTAATATTGATTTAATTAATCTTAAAGATGAAAATCCAACAACGAATGCAATCCCTGCTCATTATTGTGATGATAATGGGGTTACTATTATGCCTTATTCTCCAAATCTTGTTAGTGATAATCAATATTATTGTATGAAATATAATTCATCTTACTTATATTTTGAAAGGATAAATTAATATGATGTCGTTTTTGTTGACTATTAATTTGGTAGTATCCATTACCACAGTATCAGGTAGTAAATTTAATTATATTTATGAGCATTTATCAACTAATGAACAAGCTATCATCAATGAAAATAATATTACTACTGATGATGAACTTGATGAATTTGTTATTTCAAAAAATACAATTGAAAAAAATAAATCTGAAGGAGATCATTCTAAAAGTATAACTGATATTAGTTTGTTTTTATCTGAAAATTTTCCGAATTATTATTGGTACAAAGAAGATGGAAACACTACTAGAACTGTATCTAATGCAATACCAATTAACGTTTGTGGTAATAGTTTTCCTAAATCGGAAATTTTAATAGCAATTACAAATACTGGTGTTCCTAGTGATTATGGTGGTTGTGGCCCGATAGCCATGATGGGCATCATGGATTATTTTTCAAGATACTTGGGTTATACAGAATATATTAATGATCCAACAACTTCAAGTGATCGAATTAAACTTGCAGAAGATGTGTTAAGAAAATCAAAAACATTTGAAGTAGGTTTTCAAGAAAAGAACACTTTAATGTTTCCTTGGGATTATGAATCGGCTTTTAATAGTTTGACAACTGATTATGGCTTAGGGAACATTATAAATTCAACACATAATTGGAAATTGTTTTCTGGAGACCAAGAGACTTATTGGAATGAAGTAGTTACAAACATAGATAAAGGACTTCCTGTGACATTAATGACTGGATTGTGGTCTGGAAATAGTGAGTTTGCTAAACATTATACAAATATTTTTGGATATGAAACATGGAAAGGAATTGATAGTTCTACAAATGAGAGAATTGAAAAAAATTACATTATTGGTCGTTTGAATTGGGAAGAATGTGACAAAGAATATTATTGTGATGCTAGTATCTTAAATGATGGTATGATTGGTTTAATAACATATGATATCAATTATAAGCACGCATATAATGTTTTAGCAGCTGATTTTGCTGAGGAATTTGTTAATACAAATGGCGAGGGACAATATTTCTTTTATGATAAGGAAACATTTGTAAATACTACAAATGGCAAAATAATGTATACTCATAGAAAACGTTGCAGTTACATTGAAAATCAATACCTAGTTTTATCTCCAAATAGGGCAAATGCTGGAGAAGCATATTTAGATATTCTACTTCCACATAGTGCTTCAAAATTATCATTTGATGCATCATTATGGAGTTCTTTAGAAGGAATTAATAACGAATCTTTTAAAATTCAATATTATTCCAATGGATGGATTGATCATGTAAGTTATGATTTAACAACTTTTTCAAAACTTAAACTCTATCCAAAAAATTACACAATTTTAATGCCTAAGAATGTAACAAGATTTAGATTTATTGCTAATCATTCAAATCCAACAGGCGATAGAAATAAGGGAAGAATTGTCCTTGATAATCTAAAATTTGAATATAACATCTAAATAAAGATTAAAGTTTATGTTTATGTAGTAGCGCATCATTAAAAGTATAAAAATTGATAGATTTCTATTTTGTTTATCAGTTGAGCCTTTAAATACATTTGTAATGTTATAATAATTTAATAAGTATAATAAAATAACCTCATCCTTAATTTGAACTTTGGGATGAGGTTTTCATTCGGCTTTAATATAAAATTATTCTTCTATTATATCTTCTTTAAATTTAAAGACTCCTTTTTTGTAATAGATAATATAAATAGTAGTTAAGAAAATACAACATACAACCCATGATATAGGTTCTGTAATACATTCACCAATAAATCCTAGATTTGGAACCCATACTAAACCTGCAATTATCTTAAAAGCTAATTCAAATGTAGAAGAAATAAATGGGACAACTTTTCTATTTAATGCTTGTAAAGCATTTCTAATAATGACTAATATTCCTTCAAATAAATAAAATGGAATAGATATTTTTATATACATTACGGCATTATCAATAACTACTGGATTAGAAGTATTCGCGATTAATTCACATAATGGTCTTTCTAATAAATACATAAATAAGATAAATACACACCATATAGATAAAATAAAGCATGTTTTAATAATGCCTTCATTAGCTCTTTTTAAATTCTTAGCCCCGTAGTTTTGAGATACAAATACAGAACAAGCACTGGCTAAAGAAGACGCAACTTGAAGTAATATTTCAACAATCTTTCTTCCGGCAGTTCTTCCGCTTATAATATCGCTTCCTAAGGAATTAACCGCGCTAGACATGACTATTCCTCCAATAGTGAAAATGGAATTCATTAATCCCATCGATAAACCAGTAGAAAGAATATCACTATAGACATGTTTATCAAACTTAATATCTTGTTTAGTGATTCTTAATAATGGATATGTTTTATAAATATAAAGAGCTAAAACAATGCATGATATAACTTGAGAAATTAAAGTAGCTAAAGCAGCTCCTCCAACACCGATATTAAATACGCCGATAAATAATAAATCACCTAATACATTTAATACACAACATAATATCAATATATAAATTGGTACTTTCGAATTACCTAATGCTCTTAAAACACCACTTAAGGTGTTATACATCATCATGGCAATTATACCTATACCTGTAATAACATAATAATCTTTACTAATATCATATATATCACTTGGAACATTGATTAACTGAAATACTAAATCAGTAGAGAATAATATTACTAATGTAATAAATAATCCTAATATGATATTAATAAATATAATACTGGCAATTGATTTTTTAATACCTTCATTATCTTTCTTACCAAAATATCTTGAGATAATGATTGATGCACCTGCTCCCATACCGGTTGTAAAAGATACGATTAAAGAATTGATTGAACTAGTGGATCCAATGGCTCCAACTGCTTCTTCACCAATGATATGAGAAGAAATAATTGTATCAACTAAACTATATAATAATTGGAATATATTACCTATTAATAAGGGCAAAGCAAAAAGAAGAATAACTTTATAAACATTACCTTTTGTCATATCAGTAGTTTTATCC
>CAVJGK010000147.1:0-3451 GCA_963648895.1 Lachnospiraceae bacterium
AGTAATGCCTTCATAAGTAGTTAAATAACTATAATCAATATTTAATTCAGGATATTCATTGATAAATTTATCAAAGTCAGTTTTGTTGATATATAAAGCTTCAGTAGATTTAGAAACAGGAAGAATTTTATATTCATCACTTCCTGGAAGTTTACCTTCATTTAAAAAATCTTGTGAGAAATTAGATAATTCATCAAGAGTAAAATAATCATTAAGAGAAGCAATTTTACCCATTTTATCAAGTTCATAAGCGGTGTCTGGATAAGCTAAAAATAAATCAGGCATTGAATTATAACCTAATTTCTTAGTTGCAGAATCAACTAAAGCATTTAATAAATCATCAACTGTTTTACCTTGTGATTGACTTGTAACTGCAATTTTTAATTCTCTACCGCGAGTGGAATTAAATTCATCAACGATATTTTGGAATGAAGTTTCTGTCGCACCATTATAATAAGTCCAAATTTCTAAAGAATAATATTTGGTTTTAGGCGCACAAGAAACAACACTCAATAATGAAAATACACTCAATAATAGATTTATTCTTTTATTGCTCATAAGATCACCCTCATGTTGTAATTATAGTACAAACATTTACTTAAAATAAATATTTATTTTATGTAAACGATATTATCGTAAATTTTACCAAACTTTTTCTGCGATAGATTTGACTAATTTCAATTTATTCCATTGTTCTTCTTCACTTAATTTGTTGCCAATTTCGCAACTTGCAAATCCACATTGAGGAGATAGACATAAATATTCTAATGGATGATATTTACTAGCTTCTTTAATTCTTTCAATAATCTTTTCTTCATCTTCTAAGATAGGACTTTTAGTAGTAATTAATCCTAAAACGACATATTTGTCTTTTGGAACATAACTTAAAGCTTCAAATCCTCCGCTTCTGGCATCATCATATTCTAAATAAAAAGCATCGACATTTTCTTTATTAAAAACATAAGGGGCTACTTTATCATAAGGCCCACTAGAAGCATAAGTAGAATGGAAATTGCCGCGGCAAATATGAGTGTTAATAATTAAATCTTTTGGTTTTGAATTAATAACTTCATTATTGACATCAACAAATTGTTGTTTAATTCTTTCTAAACCAAGAATATCAGTATTAAATACTCTTAAAGCAGAAGCATCAAGTAATAATCCCCAAGAGCAATCATCAAATTGTAAATTACGACATCCTGCATCATAAATATCTTTGATAAATTCTTTATAGCAGGATACTAAATCAGAGATTACCTCTTTATCATTATGATAATATTTCATAGTGTTTTCTCTAGCAAAAGGCATAATCAATTGTTCTAAGAATTGAGCAGGAGAAGGGATGGTTAATTTTGCAACATGGTTTTCATCTTCAAATTGTTTTAAAAATTCAAAATGACGAATAAAAGGATGGTTATGATCATAACTTAATTTAGAGACTAAATAAGTATCATCAATCATCGCATTTTCATCGTGGAATGGTAATCCATGGCTTGTTTTACTATGGCCTATTCCTTTAAATCCCCACATGAAATCCAAATGCCAAGCTTGTCTTCTAAATTCTCCATCAGTTAAACAATGAAATCCTAATTCAATTTGTTTATTGACTAATTTAGTAATTTCTTCATCTTCAATTTTAGTAAGTTCTTCAAAACTTATTTCTTTGTTTTCATATTTAATTCTTGCTTCTTTAATTCTTTTTGGTCTTAAAAAAGATCCAACATAATCATATCTAAATGGTGTGTGCATATTATTTCTCCAATACTTCTAAATATTTTTTTGCATGGTATTTGGCCATGTCGAGATTTAAATCTAAATAGTTGCCGCATTCTATTGGGCTTTGTCCAGGTATTTTGCCTTCAAAAGAAATAATAAATTTCATGCATTCAATTACTTCTTTTTTAGTTTCTTCTAAGTTAGCTTTTCCTTTTAAAATAAGATAAAAACCAGTTCGACAACCCATTGGTCCAAAATACATGGTTTTATCTTTATAATTATTTCTAAAGAATGTCGCACCTAAATGTTCAATAGTATGAAGTGGTGCAGTATTTAATACTGGTTCAAAATTTGGTCTAGTAAAACGTAAATCATAGGTGGTAAAACTAAATCCATCTAATGTATCTTCTCTAGATACATAAATACCAGGAAGAAGGGTTAAATGATTTACTTCAAAACTTTTAATCTTTTCCATTTTCGTTATTCTCCTTTAATACAATTTTTCTTAATTCGTTACATGTTTGTCTAACATTTTTTATTTCTTTAACATAAAGTCTTTTATCATCATTTAAAGTAAAGATTAAATCGCCAGTTCTTAATTTATGAATCCCAATTACCCCGTTAATACGATATGGTTTATATTGAATATTTTTTATCTCATCAAATTTTACTTTTTGTGATTTGATATTGTTTATGATTACTAAGTCTTTATCGATAATAACTGCATTTTTCTTTTTTAGAAATTTAATAATAATATCAATTAGTAATAATACTTCAATAATAGAAACAAGTATCGTCATTATTAATAATAACGTATCAATTTTTTTAGAAGAAGAAATGGAAATAATTAACCAAATTTCTCCTGCCGTTGCATACATAAATAGCGACAACAAGAAACATTTTTTTAACCATCCTCTGACTCCTATTATTTCCATATATTTCTTCCTTTCATTTATAATAATTAATTATCATCTTTTTTATAAACATAATTATAATATTCATATTGTTTATATTGAGAAGATATTTCTTTCATTTGTTTTAAACATTCATCATGGAGATATTCTTTATTCTCTTTGATGCTTTTATTTTCATCTGGATAAATTGGTTTACCAATAACTAATTTAATTTTTGGTTTTCTCCATTTGAATATTAATCTTTGTTGCATGATTGAAACAATTGGAACTACTGGCGCATTTGTTTTACTAGGATAATGAAATGATCCGCTTGGAAAATCTCTAATTTTAGTATAATAAGGCCAAATATGAGCTTCTGGGAAGATCAAGATTGCTTGTTTTTTTTCAATATAATAAGAAAAACAATTCATCATATTTGCTTGTGTTTTTAATGAATCCCCCAAAGGAATAAATCCTAAAGGTTTAACTAAATGTTTAACAATTGGTAAAGATAAAGAATCAGAAAAGCCTAAAATATTAACTCTTTTATTCCAAATTAAAAAAGAATTAATCATGATCATGTCCCAATTTGAAACATGATTGGCATAGATAAAATATCCTTTATCTTTAAGTTCTTTTAAGTTCTTTTTATTTTTATAAGTAGTTCCATGTAATATACAAGCTAAAGATAAAATAGGATGAGCGATTAAATTATAAAGAATAAAAGAAATGATCTTTTCTGATTTTTTTTCTCTTATAAAATGATAATTTTCATCTAATTTAATTCTTTTCGCCCCTTTAGTCGTTTGCAAATCAACATTGAGATCATCACTATAATAGAT
>CAVJGK010000148.1:0-3435 GCA_963648895.1 Lachnospiraceae bacterium
TGTTAGTATTAGTATTTGTATAACCGGAATTAGAATATTGAGTATATGAAGATGATGCAGCATCACTAGCTCTAGTGCCGCATTTTGGGCAAAATGCATCATTATCATTTAATTCACAACCACAACGAGAACAATATTTCATAAATAAAACCTTCTTTCATTGATAAAATTATAATCTAGTTTCTTAAAAAAATCATTATTTAATCCAACTTTCTTGTTTTGCGATTCTTATTTGATCATTAGGCAAACTATGACCAATTAAAAAAGGTGAATTATCATCATGGTTTTGATAATTTTTTAAAATTGTTTTTTTATCTCCATTAGCATAACAATAAGAACATAAATGCAAACATGAATTATAAGCGCCTATATCGTTGGATAAAAAACAAGCACAATATCCTTTTCTCGCTTGCATTTTGCTTGTTGGAGTTAATTTCTCTCCTATCGCAAATTCATAATCACTTAATCTCATACACCCTTCTACATCAATACCATAATCAGATAAATATTTTTCTTTTGAACATAACCTTAAATCCATATGGTGTTTAGTAGCGATCTTTTTAAATTCTTGGGCAATATATATTTTATCTTCATCTAAACAATCTAATATTTCTGGATGGTTCTTTTTTAATTTGTCATAACTATCTAAAAATCCAAAACTGACCAATGTTGTATAACCTTCTAATCTACTTGCGATATATTCAAATCCTCTTACATGTCTTTCTTTAGGATATCTTTCATTAATAATAATTGGAGTATATCTCCATCCAATGGCATTTTTACCTACTTTATTAGATAGATATTTAAAAGATTCAATAACTTTATCCACATGAGGAACATTTGGTTCTAAATCTTTTCCTAAACCAGTAATGGTAACATACCAAAATTGTTTAAACATCTTTATTTCATCTAGATATTTAAACATTGGTTCAGGGTTTTTAGTGCAAAAACCAATAATATCAACGACACTAGGATCTAAAATAAATTTAGTCACTAACGATGGATAATAAGGATTTCTAACTAAAACATACCCTTCTTTAATTCTATTGACCAACCATTTAGGATAAAAAGCTGGTATATCAGTTCTTTGACCAGTATTAATAATCATTATTCTCACCTACATTATTTTAATATTTATTTTCCAAAAAGAAAATAACGCACCTTTAAGTGCGTATATCTCTTCTTTATTTAATTATATCTTTAATTACTTCACTCGCGATTAAAAGCCCGCAAGAAGAAGGAACAAAGGCATTAGAGCCAGGAATTGATCTTCTTCCAGTAGGTAGAACTTCATAACTAGGTTCAACAGGAACTAAAGGCTTTTCTTCTGAATAAACTACTTTTAATTTTTTTATACCTCTTTTTTTAAGTTCGCGACGCATTACTTTTGCTAAAGGATCTTCTTTGGTTTTATAAATATCTGCTACTTTAAATCCTTGTGGATTCATCTTATTTCCCGCTCCCATAGAAGAAATAACAGGAATATTTAATTTATTACATTTACAAACAATACCAATTTTACCAGTAACTGTATCAATCGCATCAATAACATAATCCCATTTATCAAATGGAAATTCATCTTGATTTTCTGGTAAAAAGAATTTTTGATAAGTGATTACTTCACAATCTGGATTAATATCTAAAATTCTTTCTTTCATCACATCTACTTTATATTGACCAATACTTTTATGAGTAGCAATAATTTGTCTATTTATATTTGTTAAAGATACTTTGTCATTATCAATAATATCAATATGGGTAATTCCACTTCTTACTAAAGCTTCAACTACATATCCTCCAACTCCTCCAACACCAAAAATGGCTACTCTAGATTTATGTAGTTTATTCATTTTTTCTTCACCGATTAAAAGTTGTGTTCTAGAAAATTGATTGATCATAGTTCTAAGCTCCTTAAGTCAATTTATTCTATAATACAAGATTAATTATTACAATTAAAACGATTTATTTATCTATATTTTCCCTATAATTTCGCTAATTTTACCATAATTGATTGAGGGATTATTTTTGAAGCTACTCGATATAACTTATAAAAAATTCCAGGAGTATAAACTGTTTTATTATTTTTCGCCTTTTTAAGTGATTTTTTAACTATAGTATTCATATTTAACCAAGGTAAAGATTTTGCTTTTGAATTATTTTCTTTTGCCACTTTCTTAGAATTCATTTCTGTATCCATATTTCCAGGGCATAAAGCTAAAACATTAATTTGTTTTGTTTTTAATTCTTCGCGTAAAACTCGACTGAGATATAAAAGATAAGTCTTTGACGAACTATAAACTGAACCATTAATATTTGGAACAAAAGCAGATACAGAACAAGTATTAATAATATAACCACCTTTTTTCATAAAAGGTAGACATTCATGAATCATTAATGATGTAGCTAATATATTAACATCAATAATGTTATCTATTTCTTCTTGTTTTAAATTTATAAATTTTCCCTCTTTTTGATATCCCGCATTATTTATTAAACATTTTATATTAGGTTTTAATGTTTTCATTTCTTCAAAAAAGATATTTCTTGAATAAGAAGAAGCTAAATCAACAGAAAATATTTTAATATTCACATTTTTGTATTTAGAAGCAATTTCTTCTAATTTATCTTTTCTACGAGCTATTAACCAAATTTCATCTTCTTTACTAGCATTTTTTAATAAATATTCACTATAAGCTTTTCCTAGCCCTGAAGAAGCTCCTGTTATAATTGTCACATTCATATTATCACCTATAATTTAACCTTTTTATTTACAAATTGTCCGTGGGTATTTTTCTTTTTATAATTAATGGCCGCTTTAGGACAACGATGAAGACAACCTAAACATAATGTACATTTTGTTTTAACCCATGTTGGTTTTTTATTTATAATTTCAATTGCTTTAATAGGACAATTTTTCGCGCATAAACCACATCCTATGCAATTATCTGTAACAAAAAAATATTTAGTTAGTCGATATTGATCATAAAAACGATGATAATTCTTAGAAAGGAAAGAAGGCATTTTATTTTTAACAAAATCACCTTTTACTCTTTGTTGAATCTTATGTGCAACATCTTTGGCCTCATTTATTGCATTTAAAGTTACTAATTCATTTTTTTCTTTGTTGTTTAAGTTAAATATAATTACCCATGTATCGACACATTTAATTGAAAATGAAGAAGATACATTAATACCTTTATTCTTTAATAATGAAGATAGATAATTAAAAGATTGACCAGTAGTTGTTCCATAAGATGAAATAGTATAAGCATAAACATCATCTTTATGTTTAATATTTAAAGAGTTAATAAAATCAACTACAATCGATGGTAAACCCCAGAAATAAGTAGGTGAAATAAATCCAATTGTTTCGTTTTCTTTACATTCAAAATCAAAGTTTTTATTTTGCATACAATCTTTAATAGATATAATTTT
>CAVJGK010000149.1:0-3335 GCA_963648895.1 Lachnospiraceae bacterium
ATGTTATTGTTGGCAGCGATCAATTATGGTTACCTGTTAATGTAGTATCCGATTATTACACGCTTAATTGGGTTCCTGATAATGTTAATAAGATTTCTTATTCTACCTCTTTTGGTTTTAGCACTATTCCAAATCAATATAAAGATAAATATAAAACATTTTTATCTAGAATAAACCAGCTCTCTGTTAGAGAAGATAGTGGAAATAAACTAATTAAAGATAATTTTAATCTTGAAGTAGAAACAGTTGCAGATCCTACTATGCTTCTAAACTGTGATGAATGGCTTAAATTGTCTAAAGGTGAAAGAAGAATAAATGAAAAATATATATTTGTTTATTTCTTAGGCAAGAATAAAGACCATTGGGATTTTGTAAAAAGATTAAAAGATAAAACTGGATATAAGATTGTATCTTTAAATCACTGCGATGAATATTTTAAGTACGCAGATAAAATAAGTGATATGCCATTATTTGATGTGAATCCTTTTGATTTTATCAATCTTATCCATCATGCTGAATATGTATGTACTGATTCATTCCATGGATCTGTATTTTCTATTTTAAATCATAAAACATTCTTTACTTTTAGAAGATTCAAAGACAAATCTAAGGTTTCTACTAATTCTAGAGTTTATTCATTACTTAAGAAATTTGGTATTGAAAATAGACTTCTTTTAGGTAATGAAAATATTGATGATGTAATCAATATGAATATTGACTATTTAACTGTTGATTCGATTATGAATAGTTATAGAGAAACTTCTCAAAAATGGCTATTAAATAGTATTCAATATAAAGAAAATAAACCAAAAAAGGTTAGTGAATTAAAAAAATGGGAATGTAGCGGTTGCCATTCTTGTATGAATATATGCCCTGTACAAGCTATAACAATGGTTCAAGATGATGAAGGATTCTTATATCCATCTATTGATGAAAAGAAATGTATTAACTGTGGATTGTGTTTTAAAACATGTGCATTTAATAATCCTCAACCATATGAATCTTTTGAACAATATGGTTATGTAGTTCAAAATAAAGATGAAAAGGTTTTAAAAGAAAGTACATCAGGAGGTGCCTTTACTGCATTAGCAAAATCTATACTCAATCAAGGTGGAGTTGTATTTGGTGTTAAACTAGATGAAAATTATAAAGCTTATCATGTTAAAGCCACCACTGAAGAAGAATTAAAACAATTTAGAAATTCTAAATATGTACAAGCTTCAACTGGTAACACATTTAAAGAAGTTAAAGAACTATTAAAAAATAATATTCCGGTTTTATATTCTGGAACAGGTTGCCAAATAGAAGGATTGTATTCATATATTAAAATATCAGGTTTAAAAACCAACTTGTTAAATTTAGTTGAAGTTGTTTGCCACGATGTAGTTAGCCCTTCGGTCTTAATCAAATATATGGAATACCAAAATCAAAAACAAGGAAAAGTTGATAAGGTTGTATTTAGGGACAAATCTATCCATGGGTATGATTGGTCTAATTTATCTTTATATGATGGAAAGACTAGAAAATATCATAATGGTTTAGATAAAGATCCTTATTTGAAATTAATGTTTGATGGTACAACGATTAGACCTTCATGTTCTTGTTGTTCATTTAAACATCAAGAAAGACATAGCGATATTACTATTTGGGATTGTTTTGATATAGCTAATTATGATCAAAGCATGAACAATAATAAAGGCGCTACTAAAGTATTGATTAATTCTAAAAATGGTGAAGAACTATTTGATATAAGTAAAGAATATTTAAATTATAAGAAATTTACTGCTTATGATCTTACTTATAATAATTATGAAATGTTTAATAAACCTCATGAGAGTACTAAACGCGAAAGTTTCTTTAAAGATATGAATGAAATGGATTCTCTTTCTTTATTTAATAAATATGGCAAACCATCGTTTAAAGATAAAGTTAAGAACTCTATTAAAGTATTCTTAATTAAAACTCACCTATATTCTAAAATCAAATCAAAGAAATTAGGTGGAAGAGGTAATTAATATGGAACAAATGAAGTCAAATAATCAATTCGCTAAAGATTTTATTTTATTAAGTGTAGTAGTTCCGGTTTATAATGTTCCTAAAAAATATTTAATTCATTGCCTTGATAGTATTAATAATCAAAATGATAAATGTAATGTTGAAGTTATTTTAATTGATGATGGCTCAAATGAAGAAACTAAGAAATTACTTTATGATTATGTTATCGATAAACCACTATTCCAATTGATACATCAAATTAATTTAGGATTATCTGGAGCAAGAAATACTGGAGAAAAATTATCTAAAGGACAATGGATGATTTCTATTGATTCAGATGATTATCTTGATATAGATGCATTTAAAAGAATAAAAGAATCAATTTCTAAAAATAGTGATAGTTCAGTTATCTTATTTGCGAGTAATCGAGATTCAAATGGAAAGATAACTAGAATTAATGATTTATCACTGTATGAAAATAAATCATTATCTAAAGAAGAATGGCTAAAAGAATATCTTGATTACAATGCATTTATAACTAGTGCATATTCTAAAGTGTATAATTTAAAATTCTTAAAAGATAATACTTTATATCATAATCAAGATTTAAGACAAGGTGCAGAAGGTATTGAATTTAACTTTAGAGTATTTAGCAAAATAAGTAAAATTACTGCAATAAATGATGCTTGGTATTATTATGTTTATAATCCTGAATCTATATCTTCTTGCCAAAGTTTAAAAAATACTGAATTAACTACTAAATGTTTTGAAAGTATTGAGAAAAACCTTATTGATAATCAAATGGATTATCTTAAAGAAACGTTCTATACAAGATTCTTATATGTTATTGTTACTACATTTATTAGTTGTTTCTTTCATCCAAATTTGAATTTGAAATACAAAGATAGAAAAGCTGAAGCAAAAAAATATTTAAATGTTGATTTGGTTAAAAACAGTTTAAAATTTGGAAATATATCTATACTTGATAAAAAAAGAAAATTAATTCTTATTTTTGTTAAAAATAAATATTTTAGATTATTGTCCAAACTTGGAAAAATGAGAAATAAACAGAAAACCGCGTGATTTAAAAACTATTTATATATTACTACTCAATAAGTTTTAAAAGGAGGGGATTTAATTAATATGTATATTAAAAAAATATATTATGAAAATATAGGTCCATTACAAAGCGTGAACATTAATATGCCTTTTAATGATGATGGCTCTCCTAAACCATTAATAATTGTAGGAAAGAATGGTAGTGGCAAATCTATTTTCTTATCTAATATTGTCGATTCGATGTATGAGCTTGGTGGTAATGCATATAGTAATGTAATAAA
>CAVJGK010000150.1:0-3302 GCA_963648895.1 Lachnospiraceae bacterium
CTAATAATTTAAAATCAATTGAAGATTTAAAACAAATGTATTATTGGACTCTGGCAGAAGTTATTTCTAAACATGGAAGTGGATCTAAATTGAAATTAACAGAAATTGATGAATACTTAGATGTTTCTAGTAAGTTAATTGATTTTAGACCAAATTTAAATAAGAAATTCTATATTGAAGATGCTTGTCGTCATTTATTAATGGTTTTAAATGATACTTTAGCTTCCAAAGATTTATTCGAATCAAACGATTTTGAATTATATCATGATTATTTTGTTATTCTTAAAAAGAATAAATCAATCTTTAGCGAAGATACAGTTTCTCGTTATGAAACATTTGAAAAGAAGATGATTTCTTGGTATAACCGCATATCAAATAATGCATTTGAAATCCAACAAGATATCAATAAAGCAGTTAATTTATTTTTAATGCGCGATGTATTCGCTAAAAAAGATATTGCTGTTGCCATGTTTAAAGAATGTTCTTCAGAAGAAGAATTAAGAAATAAATTTGAACAAAATGTTATTTCTACTTGTAACGCTCAACAAATGGAGAATATTTTGATTAAGGCAATCGCTAAAAAAGGTGAATTCAAAGCTAGTAATGTGGCTGAAATTTTAAAATCTAAATTTATTCAATTAAATCATTTAGATACAATTATTGAAACATTAGAAAGCAAATTATCAGCTTTACAAAGATGGGAAATTGTCGATGAATTAATCTCTCATCATCAAGATACAACTCATCCAGAAGTTATTGAAGCTTTAATTGTTTCTTCACTTAAGAAGAAATCTTATCGTATGTATTTACCTACTATTTGTCATTATTTATTAATCTCTTATCAATATACTAAAAGCGAATCAACTAAATATCAAATAGTTAGATTCTCCGAAAGAATCTTTGCATCTCCTAAAGTATATCGTGATCGATATAAACTTGAAGGATTTGAAATTATGCAAGTATATAGAATTTCTAAATCTAAAAAGATCAATAAAAAAGAAGGATTTAATTATTTAGGTGAACCTAGTGATGTAGTTTTAGGAAATACTTCCTTTACCCCAAAGAATAAACACTATATTACTTTATTAAAAACATTAGTATTTATCTTAATGGCATTAGTTGTTGGAATATGTGTTGCAACTGCAGTATATTTTAAAATCGATATTTTTGATTATAAGTTATATATGATTGCAGGAAGTGGAGTTGCTTTACTTGGATTATTAATGACTTATTATATCGTCTTTTTTAACTCCTATGATGAACTTAAAGCGATTATTGCACGATATAGTATTTATACCATTTTAATATTAGGTACGGCTTTATTCTCTTATTTATATTTTTCACATATCAATGCGAGATTTGATGTGAATGTATTTAATATTTCAATCGTCGCGGCGATATTAGGTGCAGTATTGAATTTCTTATCATATTTCTATATTAATAAGAATGAAAAACCAGGATTAAGAGTTACATTTATTATTGTTTCAACCTTATGTGCGATTTATTTAACCGCGATGATGGTTTATACAATTTTAACATTTAGATAGAAAGGGAAGATATTATGAATAAATACTTAAACAATTTTTATAATCTATTTTCTTATAACAAGGATATTGCTTATAAAGCTGTTGTTGAAAAGAAAGAATGGTTATTCCAAGATTTATATTTCCCATATTCTTTTTTTGAAATAAAAGAGAATGGAAAGAGTATTTATCCAGATATTTTTGCCCTTTATGACCAAACATTATTATTTAAAGAGGCATCTTTTGATAATGATGTTTTTTTAGATCATGAAGATAAAAAAGAAGAAATTACTAATACATTTAATGCTTATTTTGCCATTTCTTATGCTTATGATACATTATTACCTTTAGAAAAAGATTCATTTTATGTTCAATTTGATTTTACAAAAATTGATCAAAAACTTTACCAAATCTTAATTGCAAATATATTCCCTTGCATCGATAATATTAATGAACTAGATTTCTTTTATGACAAAACTAATGTAGTCGATTTATTAAGATATCCAATGTATGGAAATGCTCATCGTTGGAATATTATTTTAGCTAAAGATAAACTAATTCAAAATCGTTTGTATTTGCCATATGTCAAAAAGATAATCTATGATGAAAGTAAACTTTCTTCCGAAGAGTTAGAGACTTTAAAGATTATTTCTTCTTCGTTAAAAGTTTCTTTAGAGGCAATTAATGATAAGTAAAGAATTATTTCATCAATTATATACAACAAAAGCATATCCTTCTGAATTTGAAGATTATCTTTATCCTATTTATGATAAGTTAATTACTTCTTTACAAGAAAGATTAAATACTTCTTCTATCAATCGTAAAAGCATTGATTTATACACTTGCTTTTTATATTTAGTCGAAGAACATTTATTCAATATTAGCTTTCTTGATAAGAATATGCTAAGTAAATTCATCAATGATGATAATTATAAAAATCATTTATTTTTAGTTGTCAATGATAAGATATTCTTTAACGAATATCTAGAATATAAAACTGTATCGATAATTGATAAACATAATCCTTTAATTTCTACTTTATCATTTTATTTAAATTTTATTGTTAATAAATATGAACAATTACCTAGTGATAAGATGACTTTAAATGTCAAATTAAAATTAGATGCTTTAAAGAAAGCCTTCTTAATGACTAAATCTGTTACTAAGTTATTAACTCAAGGATTTGAAACAGAAGCTTTTTCTACTTGGAGAACTATTCATGAAGTTGAATGTGTAGCTAAAATTTTACATGAACATCCATATCTTTCTGATTTATATTATAAACATATGGAATATAATTCTAAATTTAGAGAATCACAAATTGGTAATGTATCTCAAGAAGACAATGATGTCTTTTTCGCAGAGATTAAAGAGAATATGAAAAACTATGACCTCAAGAGTAAAGATATGAAAAAATATCTTGAATATGGTTGGTTATACGGTGTTGAAAATTGGCAAACTAACTATCCTGAAATGAAATTAAATTTTAGAAAAGGGGTTGAATATGTAGCTAATTTAACGGCATATTCTACTATTTATGAAGCAAGTAGTGAAATTGCCCATGGATCTAGTTTATTAATCTATTCTAATAAGAAATATTATTGTAATTTAACTTTAATATGCATCTATGAATCATTCTTTAGAATGGAGAATATCTTTTCTCAAATTGTCAAAGAATTCCCTGATATTGATTCTTCTGGATATTTTAAGATGCAAGATGTTTATTTAAAAGAATTAAAGAAAAATATATCGAGAAATATTTGGGCGAATAATTTTATC
>CAVJGK010000151.1:0-3260 GCA_963648895.1 Lachnospiraceae bacterium
TTGTTATTATATAATATAAAATTGAATATGAAAAGATAAAATATTTTTCCAATAAATTATTTATACTTTTCACTAGCGAGTTCAATTAATTTTTTAATTTCATTTCTCGTTTCTAAAGGCTTAACTACTTCTACATGTTCAGCATATTGTAAAGCCCAATAAATAATTGATTTATCATCAACTTTAACTCGAGTATATATTTCATCATTTTCATTAAAGAAATCAACATCACTACCTAACCATTCTTCAACGTAATATTTAGATTTTTCATCTTTAATTTTTAATAATACATCGATCGTTTTTCCATTGAATGCGTAGACATGTTCTTTGGCATATTTTCCAATATCTAAGCCATTTTCATAACCTTTTAATTTAGTGACAGGTTTAATTTCTTCATTTGTAATAACTAAATCAGTAATTTGATTTACGTTATAAGAAAATAATTTGTCATAATATTCATAATTGCAAATTAAATAATATTGGCCGTTATTATTAAATAAGAAATATGGATTAATGATTTGAATTTTAGCTTTTGGATTATATTTAGCTTTATATTTAAAAGTAACTTTTTTATTTTGTTCAATTGCTTCTTCTAATAAAGAAATATTATAAAAGATATTTTCATCATTGGCTCTAGAAAGAGTTTCGGCTTTATAGACATATTTATATTTCTTTCTTTGATATTTGCTTAAGCAAGAAGCTAATTTAGAAGCAAGGTTTTGAACTTCTTTAGAAGAAATAGAACGAGAAGAAAATAAAGCATCAACGATATAAGAAACTTCGCTAGGATCAAAATCTCTTTCGCCTAAATAAACACCATTTCTTGGAGTTCTTATAATGTCATAATCCATTTCTTCTAATAAAGCGATGTTATTAGAAACTGACTTTCTTTCAAGTTCAATTCCATAATTAGAACTTACCTTGTCGATTATATCTTGAAGTAATAAAGGATGATTTTCATCAGAATATTCTTTTAAAACGTTTAATATACACATTAATGAAGCTTTTTTATTTTCTATCATTGTCTCACCTCTTTTAATATATTATATATTAGTTTAAATAAATTATGCGAATAAATAATTATCTAATTTTCCATCTTTGAATAATCGATAACATGAATAATCTTTAGTAGATGAAGAAAAAGATATTAATTCATTAGTTTTTAAAATTGCATTTAATAAGGTAGTATCTTCATCAAATAAAATATCTACGTCATCAAACATATCAATTAAGTAAGAATTTTTATAATTAGAAGAATATAATTTATTATCTTTAGAAATAACATAATGGTTTTTTGATAATAAAGAGAAAATGAATTCATAAATATAAGAAAAATCACTATCAAAGTCGATATTATATAAATCATCTAAAGTAAAAAATGAATAAGCATCTATAATCTTACCTTCAACATATTGATAAACAAAAATATCATAGTTTTTATCCTTATTTGTTTTATTTAATTTTGTTAATAAAGATATATCAATATTTGCATCTTTTTTGATTTGTTTAACAAATGAAGTTCCATTATTATCTTTAAATAATGAATGATTTATTTTTTTATAAGGTACCATCCAAGGAGTAGGTCTATACAAAGATTTTTTATCCTTTAAACATAAGACTTTGTTATCTTTAATAATAATTGCGATTTGATAATTTTCCATACATTACCTCCTGAATACACTTATAATATAAATAAAAATATGTCCCAAAAAAGGGACATATAAGCAATTTTAAGATAATTATTTAATGTAGAATACTCTGTTTGGTTTGACTTCTTTAATTGAAGGTTCTTCATTAGAATAGCCTAATATTACATGATCAACTCCAACATATTCTTCAGGATTTAAACCAACTTTCTTTAATAATTCTTTACCAAATGGTGTTTCTAATTCTTTTTTGCCACGGTTAATCCAACGTGCGTTTAATCCTTGATTTTGTGCTTCAAGTAACATATTTTCAATCATGGCCGCACCATTTAAATCGGCGATAGGAGAAACCTTATGCGCGACTAATAATACCACTGGCGCGCCATAGAAAGGATCAACTCCTTTAGGCATAGAAGCAATTTCTGCATTTAATAAGGACAATTCATCACGTACTTCTTTATTAGTGATACAAAGAATAATACCTTGTTGTGAATCTCTTCCTGAAGGTGCACGAAGACCTGCATTAATTACTTCATCAATTTTTTCTTGTTCTACTTCTTTATTTAGATAACTTCTAGGAGAATATCTATTTTTAATACAATCTAACATATTTAATTTTTACCTCTATATGATGAATTAAAAAGAATCGAAATCATCATAATCATCGTCATCATCATATTCTCTTTCCGAACAATTATTTGGATTATCCCAATCGTAGATATTTTCTTTATCTTCTCTTTTTCTTGTAGGAGAATAATCATTTGAAGAATTATTTACTCCAAATATGATGTCAAATAAACTGACATTTTGATTTTTTTCCTTTTCTTTTTCTTTTTCCATATCCATCACCTACTTATAATATAGTCTTATATTTTAAAAAATGTAAATAAAAAATCGCATAAAACTATGCGATTAATAAAATATCTTTCTTAAGATGTAATCGAGGATAAATAAATGTTCATCTTTGACTTTATAATGATTATTGACTATTTCTAATAAACCTGATTGAACACATTCATCCAATTTAGATTTATAAATATTATTAGGATCAATTTGAATACCTTCTTTTAAGCGTAATCCTAACATGATGTCATAATAATATTTATCATCTTGAGAAATTTTTTCTTCATAGATTCTTCTTTTACCTTTGATATAATGATCAATAGATTTGCTATTATCATATCTTATATCATCAATATAGCCTGAAGCTCCTACTCCAATACCATAATAATGGCAATTTCTCCAATAAACTAAATTATGCTTTGATTCATAACCAGATTTAGCAAAATTAGAAACTTCATAACGATTAAAACCATGTTTTTTTAATTCTTCGGTAATAATAAGATACATGGAAGAAACTATATCTTCATCTTGTTCTTTAACCCCTTTAACTCCAAAAATAGTATTTTTATTAACGCTTAAAGCATAAGTAGAAATATGGGTGATTGGTAAAGAAACAAATTTGATTAAATCTTTTTTAAGTTCATCAATACTTTGAGTAGGTAGTCCATATATTAAATCAATATTAATATCTTTAATACCATTTTCTATCAGATTTGATATTACATTTTTAACCATCTCTTCATCATGGTGACGACTAATTAATTTAATTAA
>CAVJGK010000152.1:0-3173 GCA_963648895.1 Lachnospiraceae bacterium
ATTTCTCACTAAATTGTAAAATAATTCAAACTTTTTAAATATTTGTTGATTTTATAAATAATTTTCTTTATATTTTAACCATATAACGGGGGATAAGTTATGAAAATAAATGATATTGCTTTTGGTGATAAGTTATTTGATGAATCAGTAATGAGAATCAAATTACCATCTCCAGTCTTTTCAAAATGGGAAAAGACAAAAAACAAAACAGATGCTTTAGATAGAGCTACCGCTGACGCTATTGCACACGCCATGAAAGAATGGGCAATCGAAAAAGGTTGTACTCACTTCACTCACTGGTTCCAACCTTTAACTGGTACAACTGCAGAAAAACATGATGCTTTTGTCGATATTAAAGATGGTCAACCAATTATGAAATTCTCTGGTAAAAACCTTATTAAAGGTGAACCAGATGCTTCTTCTTTTCCATCAGGTGGTTTAAGAGCCACTTTCGAAGCAAGAGGTTATACATACTGGGATTGTACTTCTCCAGCATTTATCAAAGATAATATTTTATGTATTCCAACCATATTTGTTTCTTATAATGGTGAATCACTTGATATGAAAGAGCCATTATTAAAATCAATGGATGCATTATCAAAAGAAGCTACAAAGATTGTCAATTTATTCGGTGATAAAGATTGCACTTCTGTCTATCCAAGTGTTGGACTAGAACAAGAATATTTCTTAGTCGATAAAGATGATTTTATGAAACGTTCTGATTTACTTTTAACAGGTACTACTTTAATTGGTTCTTTACCTGCAAAAGGACAAGAACTTGAAGACCATTATCTTGGTTTAATTCCTACTAAAGTTAAAGAATTCATGAACGATGTCAATAAAGAATTATGGGAATTAGGGATTTACGCTAAATCCGAACATAATGAAGTCGCTCCTGGACAATTCGAATTAGCTTGCATATTCGCAAACGCTAATATCGCCATTGACCAAAACAACATCATCATGGATGTATTAACAAGAGTCGCTTTAAAACATGATATGGTATGTTTACTCGCTGAAAAGCCATATAAAGGCGTCAACGGTTCAGGTAAACACAATAACTATTCATTAATTACAGATACTGGAACAAACTTATTAGATCCAGGTAAAAATCCACACGAAAATATTCAATTCTTAACATTTGTTTCTGCAATTATCGCAGGTGTTGATAAACATCCAGAACTCATTAGATTATGTGCATCAAACCCAGGAAATGATTATCGTTTAGGCGCTAATGAAGCACCTCCAGCAATTGTTTCAATCTATTTAGGTGATGTAGTTGAAGAAGTTTTAAATTCAATCACTAGCGATACACCAAGTGATTTTAAGAAAAATAAATTAAAAGACTTTGGTATTTCTTCTTTAAGTTATTTACCTCATGATAATTCAGACCGTAATAGAACTTCTCCAGTTGCTTTCACTGGTAATAAATTCGAATTTAGAATGTTAGGTTCTAGTATGAATGCCGCGAATTTAAACATCGCGATTAATACAATTATCGCTGATGAATTAAAAGAAATCGCTGAAAGATTAGATAATTTAAAATATCGCCAAGATATTAGAAAAGGTGCTTTAGAAGTATGCGCAGATTTAATCTCTAAACATAAAAAGATCCTTTTCTCTGGTGATGGTTATTCAGATAATTGGGTAAAAGAAGCTGCAAAACGCGGATTACCAAATATCAAAACTTTCTATGAATCCATCGAATATTATTTAAGCGATGAAACAATCGCTTTATTTGAAAGAAACAATGTTTTATCAAAAGAAGAAGTTATCTCTCGTGGAGAAGTATTCTACGAAGATTATGCTAAAAAGAAAACAATTGAAGCTAAAGCATTAATCGATATGGTTAGATCTGAAGCAAATCCAATTGTTAGAAAAGAAATTAGAGATTTAAAAGCAACTGGTATTGAAGACGATGAAGATTTAATTTCATACTTATCAAGCTATATTAAAGAATCTAAAGTCTATATTCACGATATTGAAGAATTATTAACTAAAGTAAATAAAGAACCTGATTTTAAGAAAAAAGGCGAAATATTATTAAAAGATGTTGTACCACTAATGGAAAAATTAAGATCAAGTTACGATACAATTGAAAAAGATATTTCTAAAGCAAATTTCACTTATCCAACTTATAAAGATTTATTCTTCGATGTTGATCGATAAAATAAATGAGGCAGTTCACTTCAACTGCCTCATTTTTTATTGCTCAGATTTTGATTTATTTTCTGCACCCATTAATAAAATGAATAAAGAAAACATATAAGTAGGTGCGATATATAAATTATCAGTTAAAGAATGAACAAACATTCCAATAAAGATAATTAAACAATAAACTGTATAACTATCTTTTCTATTTTTAATCATGTAATAAAGAGTTTCACCATTATTATATAAATAACATAATCCACCAATAATACCACCAGAACATAACATTTGAAGTGGTCCATTATGATACATATAAATGGATATACCTACTCCATTTATATAACTATTTGTAGTAATAATTCCTTCACCAATAATAGGTGAATTTTTAAAATGTTGTAATCCTTCTAACCACATTGCAAAGCGATTAGAAGAAAAATCATCCTTATTAGCGACAAATTTATTAATAAATGCATTAGTGACATCTTTGCAAGTTGCCCCAATCACAAACAAACCTACAATCATTAAAAACATTGCCATTAAATAACTATTTTTATACTTAGAATCTATTTTAAAATATGTGTATATCATCGATAAAAGAAGGATAATTAAATAAGTTAACCCTCCTCCACGAGAACAAGTTAATGCCACACCAAATGATAAAAACGCAATTAATAATGTACTTAGAACAATGTCTTTTAGTTTGTCCTTTTTACTTAAAAAGTAGAATGCTCCTCCAATTGCAAAATTAATCGATACTACCGCGATATTGCGATTAGTCCAACCTCCAGAACCCCAGGAAGTATAATCAACTCCTAGAACTTGTGATTCTATTAACATGATTAACATTTCTAAAGTAGTAACCACACCAATTAATATTAATATCATCAAAGCATGTTTTTTTAAATCATGTTCTACTTTATGTCCTGTTACATAAACCATATAGATTAATGCATAACCCAATAATAAGAATGGTAATAAATATCCACATATACCAATTGTAGTATTTACATTAATAAATAATA
>CAVJGK010000153.1:0-3171 GCA_963648895.1 Lachnospiraceae bacterium
ATTAGATGTAAATAAATATCTTTCTAATCCTTATTATAAAAATATTAAAACTCCTGAATTAAAATTAAAAAATTTAGAATTTAAATATGATACTTTTAAACCTTATGAAGGATTTATGTATAAAGATATTTCTTTTAGTGAAGATAACTATGCAGAAATTACTCATTTTGGTTTCTTTAAAGAAAACTTTAAATATTTAACCATTTCTCAAAACAATGAAATATGGATGTCAATTACTCCTCATGAAATTGAAACGATGCAACAATCTATTAACGAAACTAAAGGAGTAGTTGCAGTATATGGTTTAGGTTTAGGTTATTATCCTTACATGATATCTTTAAAAAAAGATGTAACAAAAATCTATATCATTGAAAAAGATAATAATGTTATTTCTTTATTTAAAGAATATATATTACCTCAATTTGAATATAAAGATAAAATTGAAATTATCCATGATGATGCATTTAACTTTATGAAAAAAATGAATTCATATTCAATTAATTATGCATTTATTGATTTATGGCACAATGTTGATGATGGTATTTCTTTATATATTCATTCATTACAAGAAGAATTAGTAAATATTACTTATTCATATTGGATTGAACCAAGTTTTATCGCTTATATAAGAAGAAATTTATTAACTCTTATTGATGAACAAGCAGATAATGTAGATGAAGGAAATTATCAAAACGAAGAAACTTATGATGATCACATCATTAATGAATTGTATAAAGTCACTAAAAACTTAACTATTTCTTCTTATCAAGAAATTCATGATTTATTGAAAGAATCATCAATCAAAAAATTATTAAAACAAATTAAGTACTAACAAAAATATCTTAGGCTTGCACCTAAGATATTTTCTTTTACTTATTTGTGAAATTTAATTTATTATAAATCTTATTGCCATCAACAGTGATTGATAAACATACTGCAGTATAATAATTTTTAGAATTAAAATTACATAAAGCAATTTCCATTTCTACTTCTTGATCCTTATAATCAGATAAGAAAGAATATTGTCCAGCATTTGCAGCATATAATTGAATTCTTGATTCACCACTTGTTAAAGCATAACGAGTATAATAATTAGATTCTTCATAAGCAATAGTCGCAGTTAAAGAATAAACTTGTGTAGTATGATCTTCAGTAACTGGTAAGGAAGCTAAATCACTTAAAGTTTTATCATTAATAAATGAAGTTGTTGGATAAGTATGATCACCATAAAGATTATCAACTAATGTCGCATCATAAATTTCTGATTGGCCAGCAACATCACTAACACCACTTTTAACATATGTTTGTCTTTGACCTTTAATAATAACTTCATCACCAAAATTAACTTTAGCCAATTCTTCTTTAGATGACATCAATACAGCAATAGCCCCACTTTCATCAATTAGATAAAAACCGTCTTTGTTAACTAAAGAAGGACCAACAATACCTTTAACATATATTTCTTGATTGTTTTCAGTATCAATTGCTTGTTTAACAGTTTTTGCATCATAAACTACTTTTTCTTTAACTTCAATAGTATAAGTCTTGCTAGCCTTTTGTTCTCCATAAGTTGCAGTTAAAGTAATATTTGTAGTACCAACATTTTTAGTATGGAAAATCAATTTATCTTCTTCAGTAGCGAAATAGCCTACTTCTTCATTACTAGAAGCATAAGTTAGATTGACATCTTCAAAAGGAATATAAGTATTAGAAACACTTGTTACACATTCAATACTTGGATCAGAAGTATAAGTACTTTCAAATAAATCATCACAATAATAATCTAATGCAAATTGAGCGATTTTAGTAGTATCGAATTTATAATCATCACTTAAAACTTTAATTACTTCAAATCGATATGAGCATCCTGTTGCAGTAGCTTTTGCGTTAATTGGAGTAAGAATTAAAGTACATGCTTTATTATCATATTCATCTAAATAAGAATAATCACTACCTGAATTCATGGTATATACATAACTACCAGTTGTTCCATCAAAATCATTGATGTAATAATTAACAAATCCAGATCCTTCAACTTTCTTAATTAAGGCATTAACTTTAAAATATTTATTTGTGATATCATTACTTACATCATTATCCATGATGTCTTTAACACTTTTTTCTTCAACCCAAGATGTATCAAAATCATGATTACCATTATCGTTACTTACTAAAGTAACATTTTGAATTTGGTTAGAACCAATATAATTATATTTAGAAGCATTGCTCGCTTCAGAAGAAGATACATAATAAGTTTTAGTTCCTGCAACTTCAACTTCATTGCCTACTTTGACATTGCTTGCGACATCCTTATCATAAACATAGATAGAAGATGTATCATCAGAAATATAAAATCCATTTGGGATTAATTTATCCGCATAAGTAATAGAACTTACAATACCTTTAATTTTTACTTTGCTATCTTTAGATGCTTTTCTAGCTTGTAAGATATTCATACTTACATAATCATCAGAAACATCTTGTTTGATATGATTAAATTCAACAAGTGTTGATTTACCTAATTCTGGCTTAGAATTATAAATTTTTACTTGTCCTTTAATAACAATTTCATCACCTTTAATTGGTTTATCTTCTAAAGATGAAAAATCATTTAAACCATAGACATATAAATCATTGGTCCCATCTGTCAAAGTCATTTCGCCATAAGTTGTATTTGAAACTGTTTTAATAAGTCCATAGATATAAACTTCATCACTAACATAGTCTGAATCTTGATTTTTAGTTAAATTAACGGCATCAGTAACACTTAGTGCGTTATATTTGTCTTTTAAACTTGTAGTAGTAGAAGAAGTTGATGATGACGATGAGTTAGAAGAAGAATTTCCTTTAGACTCACTATTAGTAGTTTCATGACTACTAGAACTGTTATTGCTAGATGAAGTATTTGTACATGAAACACTTCCTGCCAATAATAAACTCGATAAGATTGATAATGATAATAATAATTTTTTCTTCATATGTCCCCCTAAAAATTACATAATTAGTATATCAAATATAAATCAACAATAGGATATATGTTAGTTTAAAAAATAAAAAAAGAATCTTAATTTTTTTATCTTAAGATTCTTTGTTTTATCTACTATTTAGCTTTTTTCTTTTTATTTTTAATCAAAGAAACAATTTCATAAATTAAATATGTAAGACCAAATG
>CAVJGK010000154.1:0-3147 GCA_963648895.1 Lachnospiraceae bacterium
GGTTATTATAACATATATAAGAAAACATATTCAATTAATATAGCTGATAGTGCAACAATTACTACATATACCAGAGAAGATACTGAAACATTTAGATGCTGGTATGTTGCCTCAAGTCGTACCGGTTCATGGCGGTATAATTATAGTTTTACTAATTTATTAAATACTGATTCAACTATAAGATATATTGAATTTAATGGTACTAAATATGATATTTATTCTTCTACTTATGGTTATAGTAAATCTGTAGGAACTGCCACTTCTACAACCTCAAGTCAAGATTCTATCGATACAATTAGTGTTTATGAAAATACAATAATGTGTTCTGCAATGGATGCAAGTACTTCATTAAGTAATGCAGTTAATTCTATCAACAATACTTATTCAATTACTAATAATTCAATCATGTATGATAATTATAGTTATAATACAATTGCTTCTGGAACTTATAATATTGTATTAAATGAAAACGGATTTACTTATAGTTCATCTGATGCAACTGCAGTTAAAAACGCTAAATACATGGATGATATTTTAACTGAAGCTAATAGACATTTAAGCGATGCTAAATTCGGTTTATATTATCATAAATATTATGCTTACGGTGGAGGAACTGCCTCTTACAATGGATTTACTTATACTAATAAAAATATCTATTTCTTAGATATTGGAAATGATGGAAAATTTTATTGGGCGCAAGATTCTAATGTAAATGCTAGAACATATGAAGAAGTAACAGGTACATATTCAAACCTTGATAGCATTATTAATAAATTAGATTCTACTTATTTAGGTAAAGTATATTATTATACTGGTGATGTTAACTCTACATGGAGAACTGGTACTAATGTATGGTACCAAGTTATCTATAATTCTGAACTAGGCATTTATCAATTTACTAGATTTGGTGTTATTGATTCCTCATATTTAACTTTTAATTCAAGTGGTACATTATCAACACGTGATAATTCCTTAAATAGTGATGGATTAAAATCTATTTGTAATATTGTTGAATATATGGATAGTTCTACTTTCTCAAGTGGTGCATCCACAACAACTTATGATAAAGCAACTGGTGGAACATTTACTGCCGTAATTAAAGCAACTATTACAGTAAATGGTCAAAAATATGAACGATTATTTGTAATGGAAGTCGTTGGATAAAATTAAAATGAAAGGAGGCAAAGATGATGAAAACTAAAAAATTAATATTAATCGCAGGATTATCTATTGCAGCTTTAGCTACACCTATTGTAGGCGTCTTTGCCTACTTTAATCTCACTAAAGCAAGTACTAATATTACTATTAATAAAGATTTAAATAGTGATATTATAACAATTACTTCATTTGATGATTTAATTAAATACGCGAAAAATGAAACTTATTCTAATAACAATGAAGTAGATTCTACTATTGAAGATACTTCTGCGAATAGAAAAACATTACAATTACAAAATGATATTGTTTTAACTAATTCATTAATTATAACCGCGGATGTTAATTTAGATTTAAATGGTAAAACATTATATTTAAATGGTTATTCTTTAAATTATAATCATAAATTTTATGGAACATTCCAATTATATTCTTCTGTCACAGGTGCATATATCATCCCTGAACAAGTAGAACTTATAAATGATAATTATGAAGATGTTAAAGATGGTAATGAAGGTAAGATATGTATTTATACGCCTCATGCAGTAGTAACAAATAATAAGAATATTAGCGTTAAAGTTTTAAATAATTATGAAGGTAGTACTGCTTCAGAAGAAACAAAAGAATTATCTTCATATATTAAAGTGGTTGAATCTTCTTCCCTTGCAACTTGTTATGATGCATATAATTTAATATCTGAAAAGTTATTAAACTATACTGATATTAGACCAACTAAAATTAGTTTAGATGAATTAAAAGTTGATTCTAAATCTATTAGTCAAACTAATAATAAATACACCTTTGCTTCTAGCTTATTTATACCTACTAGAGTAACAGGAGAAACTTGTTATTGTGAATATGAAGATACTTCTCACGCATGTAGTTTTGTATTTAGTGATTTAGATTTACCTACTACTTATTATAATTATGAAGGAGTAAGTATTTCTTATACTTCTAGTGATACAACTATTTTATCTAATTATGGTAGAATTGTTTCTTTACCAACAACTGAAAAAGATGTTACATTAAAAGCAACTATATCTATTGATGGAGAAGAAGTAGCGACAACTTCTTTCTTATTACATGTAGTTAATTCTTCAAGTGATGAAGAAATGACTAAAGTTGGTGAAACAATGGTATTAGAAAGAATTAAGAATCATTATAATGAGGATAAGAAATTATATCGTTTTGATAGAGAAATTATCTTACCTTCAAAGATTGGAAATTCTACAACTATTTCTTATATTCCATATTCAAAAAGTAGTGCAAGTGGATCAAAAACTTTATTTGATGGCGATTCTACTACTTATTTATCTTTAGGAACTTCTTCAATTACTGAAACTCAAGATGGACTTGTAAATTTTTCACCTACAAGTGAACTTGCTGCATTAGAAATTACTATTACAACTAATAGTTCTACTAAAACAATCTATATTAAATGTTCATCAGAAAATGATGGTATTACATCAGAATCTGCGGTCGCTAAAAACTTATTAAATGAGTGGTATGGTGGTACTATTACTTTAGAAAAAACGGAAGATGCTGCTACTGGTAAAGCTAATTATTCAACTCAAACTTTATATGCATTAGAAGATATTAATACTACTGCTTACCCTAATGTTACTTCATTAAGATATGAATTAATTAACGATCGATATGGATTATATCAATTAAGTGATATTACTTCTTCTAATAGAAAATTATTATCAGTAGTAGATGGACAAACTCCAGAAAATTATGTTCAAGAAGTTATGTTATCTTGTATCTTCACCATTAATGGTAAAAACGTTAATGTTCAACTTAACGTTAAAGTAAAAACTGCTGGTGATGAATCTATTAATGCATTTATGCCATATTATTATTACTATGATGAATATGTAAAGAATAATTATAACAATTATATTTCAACTACATTTGAACTACCATTTTCTTATTCAAATTCTGGTCCTATTGTAGTATTTGATATCGCTACTTTACCAAGTGGATATAACG
>CAVJGK010000155.1:0-3140 GCA_963648895.1 Lachnospiraceae bacterium
TCCTTTGACTAAAAAAAATGTTTCTTTACCTACTATTTGTGATGAAGTTAAAATTCAAATTAAAAATGGATGCCATCCTTTAATTGAAGAATCTTCATGCGTTGGCAATGATTTTAAAACATTAAAAGATGTCAATATTATTACAGGTAGTAATATGTCTGGAAAAACATCTTTTATGAAAATGGTAGCGTTAAATCAAGTGCTTGCTTTAAATGGTACATATGTAAATGCTAAAGAATTTATTTGTCCAATCGCGACAATTTTTACATCTATTAATGTTAAAGATGATATCACTAATGGAATATCGACCTTTTATGGTGAATTATCACGCATTAAAGATTGCATTGACTATTTAGAAGAACATCCAAATGATTTAGTTATTGTTTTTATTGATGAAATATTTAAAGGAACTAATTATCAAGACCGTATATATGGGGCTAAAGAAGTAGTGAATAAATTATCTTCATTAAATGTTATTACATTTTTAACAACTCATGATTTTGAATTATGTGAGATAAATAATAAAGTTATTAAAAATTATCATTTTGAAGAGAATTATGTCAATGATCAAATCACATTTGATTATAAGATTAAAAATGATATTACACATTCCACAAATGCCTTATATTTGATGAAAAAGATGAAAATAATTGACTAACGTATAAGACATATTATGTCAATTCTTGCAAAAAATCCTTTTTAGGATTAAAATCTATTTAATTAAGGAGTTTAATTATGACTATTGATATTTTCTTGGAATATAATTTTGCGCCGATTCTAGGCGTAATTTTCCAAATTATTATTCTTGCGACATCTGCTCATTTTTCTAAAAATGATCGAAAAATGTTTATATCAATCATTGTTTTAGAATGTTTGGAACTTATTTCTTATGATATTGAATATTATTTAGGTAACTTAGACCATGTTACAATATGGAGATATATTTTATCTAATGCTGGATATATTTTAAGACCGATGATGGTTTATCCATTCATTATGCTAGTTAGAGCTAATACATTTAAAAGAGATCCTTTAAGATTCTTTGATTTAATTCCTTTAGCTTTTGTTATTATTATTTATCAATTTTCATATTTCACTCATTGGGTTTTCTATTTTACTGATACTAACCACTTTGTTCGTGGACCTTTGGGATATACTTCTCAAGTTGTTACATTGTTATATGTTGTTGAATTAATTTATATCATCATTAGATCAAAAGCATTAAAAACTAGATTTAATTTCCCATTAATTGTCATTGAAGTTATCTATATTGCTTCTAGTATGATTTTAGAATCAATCTTTGATGTTAAATCTTTAGGTATCAATGCTTTAGTTTATTCAACCGTCTTCTTTATGTTCGCATTACAATCTACAGCCTTAAGCGAAATGGTTACAAAAATTACTAAATTAAGTGAAATTGATGGTTTATCTGGTATTTTAAATCGTGCAGCTGGAGAAAAAAGAATTAATGATTCTTTAAAAGATAATACCCAAGGAATATTTGCTTTATTCGATGTTGATGGATTTAAAGATATCAATGATACTTATGGCCATGCCATTGGTGATGAAGCGATTGTTAAAATCGCTGAAGTCATGAAAGATAATGTATTATCAACTTCAGTCGCGATGCGACTAGGTGGGGATGAATTTGCAATCTGGACATCTAATTATAATAAAGCAGAAGAAGCAAAAGTTATCATTGAAAAAATGTTATTAGATTTAGATGAAATAAGATTATCCGCGGATAGTGCTTATCGTATTAAAGTATCAGTAGGAATTGTTGTTTATGATGGTAAAGGAACAACAAACTTTGATGAATTATATCGTAAAGCTGATCAAAAATTATATATTGCCAAAACATATGAAGGAAATTCATATATATTCTAATTAATTATAAAAGAAAGGAGTTAAAATTTTATGTCATTTGATCAAATTCTTGAATTTAATTTTGCTCCTTTAATGGCTTTAGTCTTCCAATTAATGATTTTAATTACTGATAAAACATTAACTAAAAGAAATAAAAATACATTTATTGTTTTAATTGTTTTAGAAGTAGTTTTAATTTTAGCCTATAATCTTGAACTTTATTGTTCACAATTACCTTATTCAACTTTCTGGAGAGTATTTTTCTCTATTATTGGTTATATTACTAGACCTGCATTAATTTATCCTTTTATATTACTTGTAAGAGAAAGTGCAGTTAAGAAAGATAAATTAGATCGATTTGATATTATCCCTTTAGCTTTTTTAATCATTATTGAACAATTTGCTTATTTTACTAAGTGGGTATTTTATTACGATGAAAATAATACATTCAAAGTTGGACCACTTTGTTATGTCGCATATTTTGTTTTAGCTCTTTATATAATTGAATTTGCTTATTTGGTTTTAAAAAATAGTAAGAATAGAAGTGGATTTAATACTATATTAATTATTTTTGTAATTTTATTTATTGTTTCTGCCGCATTAATTGAAACTTATACTAGTGTTCAAGGACTTGGAAATGTTGCTTTAGTATATTCAACCATCTTCTTTATGTTTGCTTTACAAAATAAATCTTTGAATAGTTTAATTGTTAAAGAAACAAAATTAAGTCAAATTGATGGTTTATCTCAATTATTAAATCGTAAAACTGGTGAAGATAAGACATCTTCTTTAATCCAACAACATGTTCCAGGAATATTTGCCATATTCGATATTGATGAATTTAAACACATTAATGATACCTATGGCCATGCAGTTGGTGATGAAGCGATTATTAAAGTCGCTGAAGTATTAAAAGATGACTTACTTTCTTCAAGTGTTGTTTTCCGTTTAGGTGGCGATGAATTCGCGATTTATTTACCTAATTATTTGTCTAAACAAGATGCAGAGATAATTGTTGAACAACTATTTGAAGACATTAATCAAATTATGTTATCAGCCGATCATAATTATCATATTAAAATATCTTTAGGTATGAGTTTATATGATGGCAAGGAAGATATATCATTTGAAGAACTATATAAAGAAACGGATAAAAAACTTTATGTAGCGAAAACTTATGAAGGAAATTACTATATCGACTAGGGATTAATCTTAATCCCTTTTTATTTTCCTTTAAATGCTCCTAAATGCCAAAAAAGTTTAATATTATAAAT
>CAVJGK010000156.1:0-3137 GCA_963648895.1 Lachnospiraceae bacterium
CATCTAAAGTGTTCTTAGAAACATCTACTCCAGTTATTACTATCGAAAGAAATAATGAGATAGTTTATTCATACAATGTGGATAGTAATAATTCAATTGATACAGGACTTTATTTCGATGAGGGCGATTCTATTAAGTTTAACTATTCATCCTCATCTAATGTTTATTCGTCAGGAATATTTAATGTTGGAACTATATATCAGTTAAATAAGTCATCTTATCCTAATTCTACATATTCTGAAACGATAACATCCGCAACAGGAATTAGTTCTACATTTAAATTTAAAATTGTAAGAGATAAACCAACATTAAGTGTTAATGGTAATACATATAGTGATGGCTCTACAATTAAGCTTAATAATGATGCAAATATTGTAATGAATATTGATTCAAATATCGATAGTGGATCAAACATTGGTTATGTTTCAAGTAATGATATTGATACAAGATATGATTTATTATCGAATAGAAATGCGATATTAACTGCAAGTAATGGTGAAGTTAAGACTTATAAGATTTCAATTATTGACGCTGCAGGAAATGAATCTAGATTTACAGTGATTATTGATAAAGAACCATCTATTGGTACTTTCACAACTGATGACATAATTATTCCTAATAATGGATATACAAATAAACCATTTGTATTTAATTTCTCAGATGCCACTTGCACAGTCTCAAAAAATGGTGAGGTATCTAAATCATATAATGGTGAAGAGATATCAGAAGATGGAACTTATTCATTTGTTTTAACTGATGAAGTAGGAAATACATCTGTATTTAAAATCACATTAGATAGTGTTCCACCAAGTGGAACAATCTATGTTGATAACAAAGAAGCCGAGGGTGAAGTTATCACTAATAAATCTATCTATTTTACTTGGGACGGAGATGAAACTTGTTTAGTTAATGGTGAACCATATAAAAAGAATACTGTATTAAGCTCTGAGAGCGTTTATAACTTCGTTTTAAGCGATAAAGCAGGTAATACGGTAACTTATACTGCAGAGATTGATTTAAGCGCTCCTACGGGCAATGAAGAGAAATTAAAACATCAAGAAAATTATACAGTTTCTAAATGGTATGAAGTTTCTTATAAAGGAAACATCAATTGTTTTAAAAATCTAGATAATGCATATTCAAAAGCTTATGAATATGAATTTAGTGATTCAGTCACAGTTCTTGAACTTGATGATGTATCTAAATTTACTGAATATAGTATGGTCGCATCTAATGGTGATCCTAATAATCATGATGATGAGGTTAGAGTAGGAACTTATTGGATGTATAAATCAATCGCTAATAAAGATATTATGCTTTATTACTTTGATAAAAACTTACTTGATGAAGCTATTGCTTATTATGCAAAAGATTATGTCTCAGGTCCTCATTATTTAGATGGATCTAATAAAGCTAGTGGAGAAGAAGTCATAGATTCTGTGTGGAATTATGAAGGAGAATCTTATCCAATTGGAAATACTTATATCTTAAATAGTTTTGGATCTAACGAGGCTTACGCAATTAAGAATGGAACTGATACTAAGATTCCTCTTAATTACATAGATACTTTAGGAAGTCAATTAGAAGAATCTGGATTATATGAAATCTTTGAGACTGATAAAGCAGGTAATACATGCTCATATAAAATAATTATTGATAAAGATTCATCTAAACTTGAAATAAGAACTGAAACCTATTCAAATGATTCTTCAAAAGAATTTACTTTAAGTTTAGATTCAATGCCTTCAAGTCAAACATTCTATCTTAAAGCATTAGAAATTAAATCAATCATTGATAATGATCCATATGCAGTAGTTAAGATTGTTCATAATGGTAATACATCTTATTACACAAAAGGTGATAGCCTTCCTACACTTACTGAAGGTGGAAGATATGAAATAAGCGTATATGATAGATTATCTAATGAAATGAGTTTTACAGTATTTATTTCAAGTGAAGAAGAGAATATTGAATTTAAGAATAATAGTGATGATACAAAGGTATCAATTGATATCACTATGCCTGAATCCAGTCTTACAATTACTAGCCTTGAGATTTATAAGAATGGTGAAAAACTAGAAGGAGTTACTCCTGATAAACTATCTTATGAATTCTCTAAAGATGGAAACTATAAAGTAGTACTTAAGGATAACTTTGGAAGAACTATTGAGAAAGAATACTATTTCCATAAGGCAAAACCTACAGGAAATTTAAATGGTGTAATAAATGGCTCTAAAACTAATACGGACGTTTCATTTGAATTTGATTCATCAAAATACTATGCAAAAGTATTTAAGGATGGAACATATATTGAACTTAATAGAAAAGGTAATATCTTCATAGAATCAGACACATTAAATAGTGGAAATTATGAAATTATCCTTATTAGAAATGATGATGAAGAAAACACTGAAACTTATAACTTTGTAATTGATTCTATCGCACCAAATGTTGTTTTAGATGGCGTAGAAGATGGGAATACTACAAATGGATCAGTTGTAGTTTCTTGGAGTGATACAGACGTAAAAACTGCTACATATAAAGTTAACGAATCAGAAGAAGTTTCTTTTGAAAATGGAATGACTTTTGATAAAGAAGGAAGCTATGTCATTACTGTTGTTGATGATTTAGGAAATACTACAATAAAGACTTTTACAATTGATAAAACTGTTGATTATGTGGTTATAACAAGTGATTCTAGAACTATTCATGGGGATGCGACTACATCAAGCGATGTCTTAATTAAAACTAATGAAGAAGGAAAAGTAACTGTTATTAAGGATGGTGAAACATATCCTTATAACGATGGTGAATATTTAACAAAAGAAGGAACTTATTTAATTACTGTAGAAGATTCATTTGGAAACAAAACATCATTTACTATCGTAATTGATAAATCAGTTGATTTTGAAATGAATGTAGCAAATGGTGGAATCACTAATGATCCAGTTATTATTAATTCTAATGAAAAAGTAACAGTAACAATTACTAAAGATGGTAAGCCTTATTCTTATGTACTAGGGGACGAAATTAAAGAAGAAGGAGCTTATAAAGTATTAATTACGGATGCTTACGGAAATACAAAAGAAGTAACATTTGAAATTGTTTATAAAGATGCAAGAACATCCATTGATTAT
>CAVJGK010000157.1:0-3056 GCA_963648895.1 Lachnospiraceae bacterium
TATTTAAAGGGATATAAAATTTCAAGTCAATTTGATACTAGCACATATATTACAAATTATTATGATGATAAAAATGTTTGTAGATCATATGCGTCTGAAGGCAATTGCGTAATTAATGCAACATATTCAATGTTATCTAATTTACCTACTGTAAAAAATAATAATTATTATTCTTGGGAATATAATGTTAATTATTTAAATGGAATAAAAGGCATAGATTGTTCTTCTTCTATTACATATGATAAATTGTATTCTGAATATGGAACAAAAAAATATTATAAAACTGAATATAACGATAATTTGAAAAAAGATTTGAATGGTTATTGGGAAATAAATTATAATAAAAATACCAATGGTAAACAAACTATTAAAGATATGTCTCAATTGTATATGCAACTAAGAACTGTTGCTCTAGATGATGGATATAATCCAAAAAAAGGTTTAGCTTTTAGTTCAACTAAGAATATGATTGAAAAAACTGATGATATATATGGTTACGATTTAGATTATGAATTAACAACATCAACTGAATCTGTAATACAAAATATTAATATGGGATATCCTTCTTTAATTACAACTGTTGGCAGTGAAACATATCAAAATCATGCTATGGCTGTCTATGGGTATGCGATTTATTCTTACGAGGTTTCTGTTTGGTGGTGGACTGAGACTAGATATGCTTATTTTTGGGCGGTTGATAGTGGGCATATAACTACATCTTACAACCAATTTTATGATGAGAAAGGAAACATTGTAAATTGGTTTGATCCAAATGTATCAACTACTGAATTTGGTATCATTAATAGAAATTCGTTGACTGTATTATGGCCAACATGTTAGAGGTGAATTATGAGCAAAAAATTACATTATATTATAATTAGTAGTATATTTTTAGTTGAAACAGCTTTAGTTATACTAGTGTTTTTAAATCTTTTTTCAAACACGACTTCTGTACCTGCCTATAATACTAACGGTGAATCTTATATATCAACATCTACTTATTGGTATTCGGCATTTTCTTGCAATTTAGAAAATTACTTATGGTTAGTAATAATTTCATTTATTGCATTAGGAGTTAGTGTAGCAACTATGATTACATCTATATTTTTTAATAAAAAAGATTATAATATTGTGACATATGTATATGCATTTATTGCCATTTGTTTATTTGCATCAATGTTCATTACAACTAAAACTGCACCAGTAAAATTGGCATAATTAGTATGGGCAACACAAAAGATATAATAGCAGATGAGTATATTAAATTAATTAGAGCAAAGGAATTTGACAAAATAACAATTAATGACATTATAACTAATAGTGGTGTTTCAAGACATACATTTTATTATTATTTTAAGGATAAGTATGATATTCTTGCTTATGATTATAAGAAAAAGGTTATTGATAATTTAAGAGTGTATGATAATAAAGCTGATTTGAAAAAATATATTAAAACTTTAATTGAATATACTCATCAAAATATTGATATAATAAAAAAAATCAAAACATCAAAATATAGTTTTTATATTGAAAATTTACTTATGCAAACAAAAATGGAAGACATACATTTTATTTTAGATAATAAAAGTGAAAGAGTAGATGTTGATGATTTTTATATCGAAATATTGACTTGTGCCTATGGGAATTTTAGTTGTAGAAATCTAGACAAGAATGATAATGATTTTGATGAATTAGCAGATAAGTTAGTTAATATGATACATAAAAATTTTGTAAAAAGTGACTGATTTTAAATGAAAAAAGTTGAGGTTTACCGTTAAATCTCAACTTTTTCTTTACTTATTTTGATTCTAATAATACTTTGATGACTTCAACCATTTGTTCCATTTCATTGATATCAACGTATTCATATCTTCCGTGGCAGTTATAATCACCAGTTCCTAAGTTTGGACAAGGTAAGCTCATGAATGTGATACTTGCTCCATCGGTACCTCCTCTAATAGGAGTATATGTAGGTTCGATACCTAATTTTTTATAAGCATTAGTTGCTTTATTAACCGCGGTCATATCATTTTTAAAATATTCATACATGTTATGATATCCTTCTTTAGAGATAACCTCGATATGTGCTTTTGGATATTTCAAAGATAACTTTCTTTCAATTTCAAAGAATTTACCAACTCTTTCATGTATTTTATTTGAATCATGATCTCTTATGATATAAAACATATTTGTTTCTTCAACAGTTCCTCTTATATCATTAAGATGAGCAAATCCTTCATATTTTTCTGTATTTGCAGGAGTTTCATTTGGTAAAAGTGAATTAAATTCTTGAGCGACAAGTATAGAATTAACCATAATATTTTTTGCGCTTCCTGGATGAATACCAACACCTTTAATATTTACTTGGATTGAATAAGCGTTGAAGTTTTCATAATTGATATCGTTAAATCTTCCTCCGTCTAAAGTATAAGCAACTTTGGCATTCATTTTTTCTACTTTAAAATTTTCGCTACCTCTTCCTACTTCTTCATCAGGAGTGAAACAAATTCTAATAGGTGCGTGTTTAATATCTTTGTGTGTAACATAATATTCCATTATTTCCATAATGATCGCAACACCTGCTTTATCATCTCCTCCTAGAAGATGATTACCGTCAGTTACAATAATATCATGACCAATATTACCATTTAATGATGGGAATTCTTTTGGAGACATAGTATAAGTTTCGTTCAATTTAATATCTTTACCATCATAGTTTTTGATGATTCTAGGAGTATAATTGCCTCCAGCAAGTTCTGGAGAAGTATCCATATGAGCGATTAATCCAATTGGATCTAAAGTATTTTCTCCATCTAAATAAGCATATACTAAACCATATTCATCTAAATAAGCATTATCAATACCCAATTCATGAAGTTCTTCAACTAATACTTTAGCTAAATTTAATTGAATACTAGTACTTGGAGTAGAAGTGGATTCTTCATCACTCATAGTATCAATGTTGATATATTTTAAAAATTTTTCGACTACTTTTGACATAATTTTATTCCTTTCTAAAAGTTGATTTAATTATATCACTTTGAATAATTTATATT
>CAVJGK010000158.1:0-3053 GCA_963648895.1 Lachnospiraceae bacterium
AAAGTATATGTTTAATTATTTTCTTGATAATGTGATGAAAAAGTAATTAAATTAATTTTAAGCATTAAAGCTTTTTTGAAAAAAGGGAGAAAAATTATATGAAAAAGAAATTATTAGTTTTAACTTCTTTAGCGTTATTATTAACATTTGCTTCTTGTGGTGGTGTTTCGTCAGAATCAAGTTCATCAGAAGAACCTTCAAGTGAGTCAGGAAGTTCAAGTGAATCAGGTTCATCATCGACAACAACTTTAAATGGTGATGGAACTAAAGAAAAACCATATGTTATTAAAAGCGTTGAAGATTTAGAAAAATTTGCTACATCTTGGAATGGACAAACAAAAGTTCCAGAAGATAAAGTTTATTATGAATTAGGAGCGGATATTGATTTAAAAGGTGTTGATCATATTGCAATTGGTACTGCAGAAGTTCCTTTTACTGGTCGATTAGATGGTAAAGGACATAAAATTAGCAATTTCAACATTGATAAATTTGATTTAAATCAATCTGAATATGGCTTATTTGGTGTTACCGATGGTGCGGTTATCCGTGATATTGCCATCGATATTGATTTTGAATTCGCACCTTTAGGTAAATCTTCAAAAGTTTATGTCGGTGGATTAGTTGGAATGGCAACCAATACTCCAATTTATAATATTGATGTAAGTGGTAAAATTGCTTTAACAAGCGCTCAAAATACATCTTCTTATTTAGTAGTTGGTGGTATTGCTGGTATTGTTTCATCTACTGATAATTACTTTGTAGCTTTACAAAATTCTACAGCCAAAGTAAATATTTCTAATAATATGAAAAACGCTAATGCAACTAGCAATATTGCAGGAGGTATTGTAGGAGCGGTTTCTAATGAATCATTCGGTGGCGCATTTGCTATTACTTCTTGTTATTATGAAGGCTCTATTTATGCTGAAGATGCAGCAGGAGGTATTGCAGGTGTATGTAATACTTATACAAGTATCTTAGATTGTTATTCAACAGGTGATACAATTTCAGTAACTTCTTCTGATGGAGGATGTTATGCAGGTGGTATTTTAGGCCAAGGATATTATTATACTGCAGTATTAAATAACTATGCAGAATTTAATTATATCGATGCAGTTGGAGGTGGCACATCTTCAGTTTATCTTCCTTATGGTGGCGGAATTGTTGGTTATGCTTATTCTTCAGGCTATGATGTAGCTTATGATATTTTAGGCACTACTACATATTCTAATTATTCTAAAGTTGGTGAATTAAACGCAACTGAAGAAGGTTATAATGGAGAAAGTGTACCAAGTGGAAAAACAATTAAAGAAGCAGTTGGTTTATCTTCTTATTGGACAATCGATGAAGCAAGCAAAACTGTTTCAGTTTCTAAAACTTCATTAGATGAAGGAACAGTTGCAGTTAAACTTGATTCAAATTATGAAGGTGGTGCATCTCAAGATGTAACATTAAACTTTGATAAAGGAACTTATGATTCTGTAAATATCGCTGCAGCAACTGACAAAGAATTTACTAGAGAGCATTATTCATATTCGGGTTTATATTATGATAAAGATGCGACTGCACCATATTGTTTCTATGCACCAATTTTAAAAGATACAACCTTATATGCAGGTTATGGTGATTTATCTTCTTTAGTAGGTAAATATAATTATACAGTTTCCGGTGTTTCAACAACTGGTACATGGGGCTTTGATGAAAATTATTTCTATTGGGAATATGATTATAACATCATGCAATATGAATATAGATTCGATGGAAAATATATTTTCATTGGAGATTATGTTGGTACTGACGGACAAGGTTTCTATGAAGGTGAAATGATTGTTGTAAACGAGGATGGTACTTTAACAACATATGATATTAACGATTCAGATTACGCTTATACTGGTGAAAAAGTTTCTTCAAGTTATGAAACAGTTGATTATACTAATAAATCATTCTTAGGTGAGTGGAAAGTAAATGATACTAAAGGCACATATTTTACATTAAACGCAAATGGTAATGGCTATGGATATAATTCTTCATCTACTACTAAATATACAGGTGGTTATAGATATAATGATTCTGATAAATCATTAGATATTAAATTAAATGGTAGATTTAGCGACAAATTAACTTATGATGAAAGTGAACAAATCATGTTCAATGATAAAGGTGTCTTTGTTGCAAGAAGCTTACCTTCAAAAACATATACTTCAAATGATAGTAATTTATATATCTATGTTTATGAAGATAGCGATAAAACATATGCCATCTATAAAGGTGAAAAAGTAACATTTACTGGTGAATTAAAAGATGGAGAAGAAATCTGTATCGGTGAAGATATTACTTATGAAGTAAGTGGTACAACATTAATTTCTTCAAAAGAAGAATATGATGAAAATGACTGCGGAACTTATATTGATTCTGATAACAATGTCTTAACTCTAAAAGTAGATGGCACTGGTAGTTTTGGTTCATATTCATTTACTTGGAGTAAGAAAAAAGGAACAATTAGCAGTTTCTTAAAATATGATAGTGACAAAAATACTATTGTCTTTAATGAAGATGGATCGATAAGCGTTCATTTTGAAAATGCAGATGGTACAGTCACTTATGATAAGACATTATCTAAAAAGACTAAAGAAGATGAAACCGCTCCTGGATATTGTGGCACTTGGAGTTTTAAAACTATTGGTGCAACATTCTCAGTTGTTTTAAATTCTGATAAAACAGGTCTTTATAATGGTACTGCATTCACTTATCAAGTTTCTGGATCAACTATTACTTTCTCTGTAGGCGATATGGATATTACAGTAACATATAATGAAGCAAAAGATACAATGACTGGATCTTTTGATCAAGATTATGAAACAATTTCTTATAGTTCTATTATAAGAGTTTCTAAATAATTATTAATAACTAGGATGCATTAATTTGCATCCTTTTTGCTAAAAAAAGTAATGTAACAAATGTAAGACTTTAATAAATTGAAAAAATAATCAATATTATTGTAAAAAAATATTTATGAGTTTAAACTTGAAAATAATATAAAAAACGGAGGTTATTAT
>CAVJGK010000159.1:0-2997 GCA_963648895.1 Lachnospiraceae bacterium
TAACCTTTTTTATAATTTTTAATCATTTTAATAAATATAGTTAACAAAATAATAAATAATATAATTCCAAAAATCAAAAATATATTTTGTTGGCAATAATAGATTATATATCCAATTACTGGTATAACAAATGTAACTTTACCAACTATTTGAGAAGAACTAACACTCGCTAAATCATTAGAGATATTCGCATCTCCTTTAGTAATAACGCTATTTGTAAGAGCGTCAATTGATACAATACGATGAGTAATATATGTATTATCGATAGAATAGGTGATAACATCACCTACTTCTAAAGAAGAAAAATTAACATTTTTAATATAAACTAAACTACCTACTTTAATATTTGGTTCCATACTTCCACTTACAACTATTTTATAAGAAATACCAAATAGAGGTAGGCATATATGAACTATGATTAATACTAGTAATAATATAGATAAAACAAAGCCAATGTTTTTTAAAATCTTTTGAAGCATTATTTTGTGCCTAAGCCAGTTGTCCAATCAAATGATTTATAAGTATTAATAGTATCCCAAGTAACACCTTCAGATTGTTTAGCTTGGAATGTAAATGTTAATTTTAAGGTTGATTCTTCATAAGCATTACCAGCTTTTTCTCCATCGAGAATTAAACTAACTCCAGAATCAGTAGTACCTTCAAATAAAGTAATATCAGTATTCGCGGCAATACCTGTTGCATAATACCAATTTTCACTACCAACTGTTGTTGCAGTCCATGATGAAGATCCACCTGTCAAAGTTAAAATTGATTTTGAATCTCCGATAGTTCCAGATTTATAATAAGTTGTATCATCATTTGCAGGAATATTTTCTTGACCTACTGATTTAGATGTTGCATCAGTAAATGTATATTCAATTTTTACTCTAATATCAGTTGTGATTGTTGAATTATTGGTGAATTTAACGCTATCAGTACTATTAATAATATTTACTCCTGGAACAATTTTATTACCAGTTGTAAGAAATGAAGTTAAAGTATAATTGACTAAACCTGCAGTAAAAGTTACATCATCTTTTGTTCCTTGTTGAACAAACCATGCATAGGTAATAGATCCTATACCTGTTGCTAAAGCGCATAATCCAACTAAACAAATTGGTAAAATTCTTTTGACTTTCTTTTTATTCATAATATATTTTTCCTTTCCTAAAGATTATATTTTTAGAAATGATTCATACCATTATGAACCATTTTTAATAATACAATAAATTAAGTAAAATGCAATTTAGATAGATTTTAATAATTTTTTATTGTTTTTAATAATTAAAGAAAAGAAAGAGTTTTATTATTAGTTATTTAACATAATTTCTAAATCATAAGTAATAACAATCAAGCCGGAAATCAAGATAAGTATATTATTTAGATTTAAACAATAGTGTTAAATATTAAATAAATACGAGGGTCTAGTTTAAAACCTAGTTACTTAGTTATTTTTAAAGATTGAAAATCTACAGTTTCTTTTAATTTTATTATCCGTACGAAAGATAATTAATAACTTGTAACTAATGTAAATCATCTTCCCAGAATTGATAATCTACATTATTTAAACTTTGTAGCTAAGTACTATTGCTACAATGGTAAGATAAACTCTCTCTTCATTTGTAAAAGGCCTTAAATAATAGCCCTATTACAAATCATTGCAACTGGCTACCATTTAAGGCCCTCTAGCTTTGCGTCATTACCTTTCGATAATTTTGCTAATTTCAAGTTATCATAAAAGTAACATATTTTGCAAGTTTTTTCTAAATTTAGTTAAATAATTGCTTTTTTACTCAACATTTTTAAACAAATATTCGATTTTTGTCCGATATTTACATTCTTTTATAATGATTCAATAATATGCCTCCAGCAATCGCGACATTTAATGAATCAATATTATCCATGTCAATTTTTACTACATGTGAAGCAAGATCAATATTCTCTTTTTTAACTCCTTGTCCTTCATTACCCAAAACAATAACAAAAGATGAATCTAATTTGACATCTTCATAATCAACTGAATTATGTAAGGCAGTAACTATGATGTTATAACCATCATTTTTTAAATCTTTTAAAGATGTATTTAAATAAAGTGGTAAAGAAAAAATCGCTCCTTTAGATGATTGAATTACTTTGCTATTATAAATAGATGCAGAATCAGAAGATAAAATAACTCCATCATAACTAAAGGCTAAAGCAGTTCTAATAATAGTTCCAACATTACCAGGATCTTGTACTCCATCTAAATATACTAATCTTCTTCCTTTGATAGATTCATTAAATTCATAATGTGCTACTCCAATAACATCTTGAGTAGATTTATTATTAGATAACTTCTCTAAAATAAATTTTGGAACATAGATTGTTTCTACACCTTTGTAAGGCTCTTGTTTTAAACATGTTAAAACTAAATCTAAAGTATTATGTGAATAAGCCAAATCCAAAAGGTCATAACCTTCTAGAAGTACTTTATTTAATTCTTTAGCTTCTTTAACTTTATTTAGTTTTAATAAATCCTTAATTAAAGGATTAGATGCACTGGTGATTTCTTTCATTAGTTTCTTACTCCTAATCTAACCTTCTTATCAAGTATATTGTAAGAAGGACAATATTGATAGACAATTTGATAAAATGCATTGGAATGATTTTGTTGATAATAATGGGCTAATTCATGAATTATTACCGCATCAATAATATCTAAAGAATAATGGATTAAAAATAAATCAAGTGTGATCTTCCTTAATCTGCTATTATTTGTTCCCATTGCATAAGCCATATCTGAGACTCTTATTTTATGTTCAATAGGTATATTCATTATTTTTTCATATTTTCTTACTTCTTTGGTAAATATATCTAAAGCGAATTCTTTTAATTTAGTTTGAAGTTCTTCCATTGAATAATAAACAATATCACTTGGAGATGTTCTTACTTGTTTTTTATTTAATATAACCAATTTTCTTCTTGTTCCTAGAATATCAATATAGTCCTCTCCAATAT
>CAVJGK010000160.1:0-2991 GCA_963648895.1 Lachnospiraceae bacterium
ACATATAACCTATTAATTGGAAAGTTTTAAAATACTTATATCAAAGGAAAATGACTTTTTTTAGTATTTTAAGCTTTATTTTAGATAAAAAAATGGCTTGGGCAGTTGGATTCGAACCAACGCTAACCTGTTTCAGAGACAGGTGACTTACCACTTGTCCATGCCCAAAAGTCCATTTTATTATACGTTTATATTTTTCAAACTACAATATTAGTTATAATTTTTTAATGCATTTTTATCAAAATAGAAGCAAGTATCAATCTTTAAAAATTCATCTACAATATCTTTAGAAAATTGTTTATCTTGTGGGATAAAATAAACATCCGCATATAATCCAGCAGTTGCAGGTCCATCTACAACATAAATATCATATGGAATTTCAACACAATTATATAAAATTGATAATACCGCATTTAAATAATCTTGGTCTAAAATATTCATTTGGTAGCCATATATTCCATTATTTTCAATGACAGAAATTTGATTTTGAAGGCTCACAACAGATGAAGGATAAGTATTTTTAAACATAACTTTACATTCATTTTCAGATATTGTTGGGCAGAAAATAATTCTTTGATTTTCAAAAAACCAACAAGGATAATAATTATAACCATGATCTACCATATAAGTTGGTGCTTGGTCTCTAAAATATAATGAAGTTAAACAAGCGTTTTCTTTATAAGGTAAAAGTTTTTCATTTATTGTTGGGAGAGTTTGAAGAGGAAAATAAGCTTCTTTATCAGAGAGGGAATAAAAATTATAAAAATAACTATACTTTTCATTAGTATAAAAGGTATTAACATCAATATTCTTCACTACCTTATATTTTTCTAAATCAAATCTTTCTTTTAATTGGCTTTGACTCGTTGAGCAAGAACATAAAAATAATGTTGATAGAATTGCTACACTTACAAATTTCTTAATATTTAATTTCATAAATAATCCCATATATAATAACCTCTTTTCATAATTATTATATATCGTTTTCAGTCAAATTTAAAAAATACTGTTATTTTAAATCTTTTATTTAATTTAAAATGATTGTAATATATTATCTAGAGGTAATTATGGAATTTTTAGAACACTTAAAAAAATATCTTTCTGATGAAGAAATAAACAAATTAATGAATGCGCTAGATAAAGAAGAATCTAAACATGCATTAGTTTTAAACTTGGATAAAATTAGCGATGAAGAATTTAAAAATAAGTTCCCAAATGTTAAAAATCATCCTATTGTCCCTCATTGTTATTTATATAATAAAGATGAATATGAATTCGGAAAATCCATCTATTATGAAATGGGATATTATTATATCTTTGAACCATGTTCTGCTTTAGTTAGTCATTTTTTAAACCCTACTAAAGATGATATTGTTTTAGATATTGCTGCAGCCCCTGGAGGTAAATCACTTCACACTTCAATATTGATGAAAAATGAAGGATTATTACTCTCTAATGAAATCAATCTATCAAGAAGTTATATTCTTTCTTCCAACGTGGAAAGAATGGGAAGAAAAAATGTTGTAATTATTAATAACACTATTGATGATTTACATAAAAAATATCAAAATTATTTTACTAAGATCATTCTTGATGCACCTTGTTCAGGAAGTGGAATGTTTAGAAAAAATGATTTGATGGAAAAAGATTGGACTTATCAAAAAGTTGTTTCATTAGTCCCTATTCAAAAAGATTTATTATTAAAAGCTTATGAAATGTTAGTTCCAGGTGGAAGTTTAATCTATTCTACATGTTCATTTTCTTATGAAGAAGATGAAGAAGTAATATTAGATTTACTTTCTAAGACTGATGCACTTATTGATGATATCAATATTGATGATTCTTTCTATCAAAGTGAAGTTAAATTAGGCATTCATTTATTTCCTCATTTATTTACTGGAGAAGGTCATTATATTTGTAAAATATCTAAACCATTAAATGATGAATTACATAATAGTAATAAACCTTTAAAAGATAATTTTGATAATATAAGAAAATTATGTTATCTCAAAAATGGCTATATTTATAAAAACAATGATACATATTATTATCTAAATAAATATATCGATTTAAAAGGATTACATATAATTCGCGGAGGGTTAAAACTTGGCACTTTAGAAAAATATGGTTTTGAATACGATCACGCATTAGGAAAATATTTAAAAGATTTTGACAATGTAGTTTCATTGTCTTTAGAACAAAGTAAATCCTATTTAGAAGGCAATCAAATAAACGCCGAAAGTAAAAAAGGTATCTGTTTATTAACATATGAAAATAATCCTTTAGGATTTGGAAAATCATCTAATAATAAAATTAACAATAAATATCCAAAAGGTTTAAGAGTTAAGCTATAGCAAAAAAAATCAATTTTTTTAAAAAATAATTTGCAATATAATTCACTAAATGGTAATATATTGCAGTAAGCGATTTTTTTATGCGCTTAGTTAAGGAGGTCGAAAATATATGGCAGCAAGAGTATGTCCTGTAACAGGCAAAGGACCAATTAGTGGCAACAAGCGTTCCCACTCCTTAATAGCTACACGCAGAAGATGGAATGTAAATTTACAACCAGTTAAAGTAAATCTCAATGGACGTGTTGTAACAATGAGATTATCCGCACGCGCTATTAAGACTTTACGTAAATCAAGTAGAAAAGCTTCAGAATCAACTGCAGCATAATTTATAAATTACGTTAATTAAACTCACCTTTGGGTGAGTTTTTTTATGCCCAAAATAAAAATCACTATTGCTAGTGATTAATAAACAAAATAACGAATTAATGAAAGAAGAATAATTACAAAGTAAATAATTATATTAATCCATTCAATTAAAGCATAAGGAATAATTTTATTTCTTTCTTGAGTTTCTTGATCAATGCCACTTTTATACCAAGATTTAATTAAAGGTTGATTCAATAATATAAAAGAAATAATACCCAATAAGAAATATGGAATACAAAAGCCATATAAATTATAAATTCCCCTATTATTA
>CAVJGK010000161.1:0-2987 GCA_963648895.1 Lachnospiraceae bacterium
ATATTATCTTCATAAAAGGAAGGATCTTTTACGTTAATCGCGATAGTATATCTTTCAAGAACTGGATTTTTTAATTTATTTTCAATTACTTTATTTCTAGCATCTTCTAATAAATCTTTAGAGATTAAATAATCAATTTCTAATCTTTGATAAATGCCATAATAATATTTATGCGTTGGCTTTTTTAAATTTAAAAATAATTCTTGAGCTTTGGATTTATCATATAAGAAATAAACATTAACTCTTAACATTTCAATATAATTTAATGTTTCATCATTAATTTTATTTGACATATTTTTTAATTTATCTAACCCTTGAATAAATTCTTCACAATTACCCGTTTTTTTATATTTATGGATAAGTCTAAATCCAGGGCTAATAAAATATCCTGTTATTATAATAATAACAAAAGATAATAAAATAAAACCAAATGCTTCATATACTAAGCAAGTGCGTTTATAAAAATATGCGCTTAATAAATAAGGAATAATACCTAAATATAATAAATGCAATAATGTGAGTGTTGTATTTTGTTTTTTTGAATAAATACCATCTAAATATTTTTTATTTTTCATAATTCCTCCAGGAATAAAATTATTATACCAAATAATTAACACTTGTAACATTATCTATTTTAGAGAATTTTTAGATATTTACTACTTTTTAACATCATATAAATATAATTAAATCACTGACGAGGTTATTTTATGTTTTCTTATCAACATTTTATTTGGTTAGGCATTTGTGTATTGCTTCAACCATGTTATTACTTTCTATTTAAAAAAGTCTTAAAGAAATTATCTTTCAATCAATTTTTATATCTTAGTTCTGCCATTGTATTATTCTTAGAATTAATCTTAAATTTCGGGATGATGTATTATGTTCCATATGCAGAAAATAATAAGATGTATGGTTATTATGCACCATATTTTGAGCCAAGAGATTTCCCTTTACATCTTTGTTCGATTCAATTTTTAACTTTATTTATCGCTGCCTATACTAAAAATGAAAGTTTCAAAAAAAAATTATTAGCCTTCTTATATCCAACTACGATATTTGGAGGAATAATTGCAACAATCATTCCAGATGTCTTTACATATAAAACACCAGTTGATTGGTGGATGAGTCAATCTTTCATCTCTCCTGTATATTATTCTTTCTTTATCGTCCATTCTTATTTAGTCTATGTTGGATTTAGAATTGGCACTAATAAAGAAATAGATTTCCATTTCAAGGATAACTTTAAAGGTAGTACCATCTTATTAGGTTTAGGCATATTATCTTTATTTGTCAATTCCATCTTCACTGTAGTAGAAAGAGATCCAGAAACTGGAGTAGTAACTAAAATTATTTCAAATTCTAATTTGTTCTTCACCTATGATTTACCAATAAGCGGTATAATTTTAACTGAAAAGTGGCAATGGTTTATTTATTTTATTATCTTAATAACCTTAGTTGTTGTTATCTTTATGTTATTCTATATACCTTTCTACATTAAAGATAGAAAATTAAAGAAAGAACAAATGCTAAATACTTCCAAGGCCACCGATTAGGAGGCCTTTTTAAATGAAAAAATTAAAAAATATCCACTTAACTAAATTCTCAATCGCGATATTAATTTTCTGCGTATTTATCCTTATTGGATCGATTGTATCTTTCTTCTTTTTAAGCGATAACGCTCAAATATCAAGACTTATATTAATTTTATTACAAACATTAATGATGATTGCATTAATTCTAATACCAGCCTTTTTAGATAAAGTAGTCAATATTAAAATACCAGCATTCATGGAAATAATATTTGTTCTATTTTGTTTCGGCGGAGTCATATTAGGTGATGTATTTAACTTCTATGGACGTATTGGATGGTGGGATTCTCTCCTTCACACCATTTCAGGTGTTTTATTTGGAATTATTGGTTATGCGATTATAAACACTTTCAACTATGTCGAAGGAGATAAAATTAGATTCTCTCCATTATTTGTTTCTGTATGGGTTGTTTGTTTCTCTTTAGCGATGGGAGCATTCTGGGAATTAATAGAATATGCTATGGATGATCTTTTTGGCCTTAATAGCCAACAATTTATGGATAATCGAGGTACTCTTCCTGAAGGTACTCCATTAGTTGGCCATGCGGCTTTAACCGATACAATGAAAGATTTATTCCTTGATTTAGTTGGATCATTAGCTATTTCAATTATTGGATTCTTTGATTTAAGAAAACAAAAGAAAGGCTTTACTACCTTAAAACTTGAAGTTAATGGCAAGATGAAAGAAAAAATAGATAAAGACTTACATCTCACTCAAGAAATAAATAAAGATGAGATAGATGATCATTTAAAAGAATAAATATATCATTTAAACTTAAATATTATTGAGCACAAAAAAACCTTCCCGTGGGAAGGTTTTTTACTCACTAAATTAAATATTAGATTAGAGAACTTCTTTAAGACGTGCGCTCTTACCTTTTCTGTCACGTAAGAAGTAGATTTTGTTTCTTCTTACTTTACCATGTTTAATGACTTCGACAGAAGCAATATTTGGGGAGTTTACTGGGAATGTTCTTTCAACACCGATACCAGATGACATTTTTCTTACGATAAATGTTTCGCCAACTCCTGAGCCGCGACGTGAAATGACAACACCTTGGAATACTTGGATTCTTGATTTGCCACCTTCAATAATTCTAACGTTAACTTTAATTGTATCACCAGCAACAAATTTTGGTAAATCTGTTCTAATTTGTGATTTAGTGATTTTTTCAACTAATTGGTTATTCATACTGAATTACACGCTCCTTTCACAGATCGTTAACTAGTTACCTAGCTGCATGATATTTTCACATGCCTAATTAGTTTACCACTATGAGAGTAGGTATTCAACATTTTTTTATTCTTTTTTCAATTTAGCAAGCATCAGCTATATAATAATCTTATTTATTTTAATTTGGAAATAATAGTTTGAGCTAAATAAATAGGTTTTAATTC
>CAVJGK010000162.1:0-2971 GCA_963648895.1 Lachnospiraceae bacterium
TTGAGGTCAAGAAAAAAAGTAGAAAATTTAATTTCTACTCTTTAATCATATCTAAGAATTCATTTTCATTAAGAATTTTAATACCTAATTCAATAGCTTTGGCTAATTTACTGCCTGAGGCTTCACCCGCGATAAGAATATCAGTCTTTTTAGAAACAGAATTAGTTACAATTCCTCCTAACGCCGGGAGTTTTGCAGTTAGTCCTATAGAAAAATGTTGTAGATAGATTAAAATTCGGATTCATATACTATGTATATGGATTTTTTTTAAATTTTACAGAATTTTTAATAATTTGTTGTAGATTGTTGTAGACTATGGCATAATTTTATTAGGCGGTATTTTTTATGAGACTAAGTGTTAAAAAATCTAAAAACAAAATCTATTATTATGCTTTAGATGCTCACAGAGAAGGTAATAAAGTTATTTCTAATGTTGCTTTTAAAATTGGTGAACATTCTGAGCTTTTAGCTAAAGGTATAAAAGATCCTTTGCAATATGCCAAAGATAAAATTGATGAGCTAAACAACGATAAAAGAGATAATAAATTATCTTTAAACGAAACTTATGATTTTACTGAGTTATTAGAAAATAATTCTATATATTCAAAAAGTACTTTAAAAAATATTGGTTATATTTATATTCACAAGCTATATGAGCAGCTTGGTGTTAAGAATTTCTTAGATAAAATAGAAACCAAAGCAAAATTTAATTTGAATGAAATTACTGAATATTATGTTATTAATCGCTTCTTATTTCCAGGTTCAAAAAGAGAAGCTTTCTTAAATAGAGATAAATTCTTTAATGCTCCTTCTTATGCATTACATGATGGATATCGTTCTTTAACTTATTTAGATAAATATAATGATGAATTGCAACAAACATTATTTGAAGGTAGCAAAAACATTATCCCCTTAAATACTGAGGTTCTTTATTATGACTGTACTAACTTTTATTTTGAATGCGAAGAACAAGATGACAATATTTATAATGAAGATGGAGATATTATTCAATGGGGGTTAAGAAGGTATGGTGCGAGTAAGGAACATCGTCCTAATCCTATTGTTCAAATGGGTTTATTTACTGATAAAAATGGAATTCCAATTTCTTATTGTATTCACCATGGTTCTAATAATGAACAAAATACGGTTATACCTTTAGAAACTAAAATAATTAATAATTATAAAGAATCAAAATTTATTTATTGTAGTGATGGAGGATTAGGTTCTTTTGATAATAGATTTATCAATTCATTTAATGGTAGAAACTATGTAGTTACTCAATCGCTTAAAAAAACTTCTAATTCAGAACTAGATTTAATATTTAAAGATTTAAATTGGAAATATGTTAACGATTTACATGATAGTAAAGGTAAAAAAGTAAAACCTTCCTTAAAGCAATTTAAAGCTATATTAGATAAAAAATATCGTAATGAACCACTTACTCCTGAAGAAGAATTTATAATTTCTAGAGATATGCTATACAAAGCATATCCGATAAAAAGAAAAATACCTGCTAAATTTTTAAAAGATTTAAAATTATCAGGTACATTAGAAATGGAAGAAACAATATATATTACTTTTTCGGCTAAATATTATCTTTATCAAAAACAATTATTTGATAGACAAGTTGCTACAGCACAAGAATGGATTAATACTAAAGATCCAGATAATATAAAAAAAGGACCTAGTGATGTTAGAAGATTCATTAAAACTATATCTTCAACTAAAGAAGGCGAAGTGGCAAATGAAAAGATTAACATTTTAGATCAAGAACAAATAGATGATGAAATGAGATTTCATGGTTTCTATGCAGTTGCAACATCATTAGAAAATAAAACAATTAATGAAATACTTAATATAAATGCATCTAGATGGAAAATAGAACAATCATTTAGAATCCTTAAAACTGATTTTGATGCTCGTCCTATATATGCTTCAACCCAAGAACATATAAAAGCACATTTTGCTATTTGTTATATGGCTTTATTAATATATAGAATAATGGAGTCAAAATTATTGTCAACTTGTAAAGAAGGTAAATCATATTCAACAAAGCAAATACTTGATACTATAAAAAATATGAATGTCCTCGAACTTAGTAATGGTTATGTCTATAAATCTACTTATGGTGGTTCAGACATATTAGATTCTTTAGAAAAAATATTCAATGTCGAATTAAATAGAAAACATTTCAGTAAGAAAAATTTAATGAAAAAATTTAAAAATTAACGTTAATAAAATGTTGCAGATTAATATCTATATTTCTTCTTAGATACGACAATCTACAACATTTTTAACTTTTAACTGCAAAAGTCAGGATTTTAACACTATCATAATCAAATATAAACAATTCATTAATAGTTTTGAAAACTTCTTCTTTCTTTGAGTTTGTTTTTTTTCAAAAGACACATAATACCTTCTAGCGCAACTGATTCATATTCGGTTTTTACTAGAATTGTTGAAAGGTTTAAAAGCCATCTAATATCTTTCTTATCGGCGTATTCTTCAACTCCTTTTTTGAATTCGATTGCTACATGGTCAAGAATAATAGGTGCAAAAGTTACTTCGATGTCATGCTTAATTTCAACATCTTCGACTGTATAGCAAACACTAAGTACTTCACCTTTGATATATAAAAGAGATTCGTCAGTAAAGCAAGTGTTAAGAATTGCATTTAAAGAATCAATTATTCTTTTTTTATAATATTTGTATACGTTTCCTACCAAATCTTTAATTTTCAAATACTTCTTTTCAATAAAAACGTAGTTAAGCAAATAATCCGAAAAGCATTGATCCGATATTTTAACAACACCCACACATTCATCAACTAATTCCATCGATATCAATGTATCTACGCAATGCAAAAATTCTTGTTTACTAATTTTAGCAATCTTCAAAACTGGTGAAATGTAGAACAACTGGTTGAGATAAATGCTTTTAAAGAAAGAAATAATTCCTGCTGATATTAATA
>CAVJGK010000163.1:0-2960 GCA_963648895.1 Lachnospiraceae bacterium
AATCTAGACTATTGTTATTATTATCGATAAATTTTAATTCACTATTTCTTCTTTTATATTTTTCTAACATATCAGGATGATATTTTAAATTGTATAGTTCATATTTTATAAAAGAGCCAAAATAATCACAAAATCTTAGTCCGTGGCTATAGTCATTATCAACTGTATTAATAAAATTTAAAGAAACCGCTCCAGCAACTACATCCCATTTACCAAAATAAGAATCACCGGCATACTCTTTATTAATAGATCTTATATATCCTAATACAATATTTTTATAATGAATTGAATCTTGTTTAATCGCTTCTGATTCTAATTGTCTTAGCATAAATATTAAAGAATCGACATCATTATATATTTGTCTAACTGAAACAACCTTTTCAACAAATTCATTTGCAATATAGTAATATTTTTTTCTTGGAATAAAGAAAGTCGTTCTAGTTTCTTCAAAAACCTCTCTGTTAGTACTTTTTATAAAATCTACCATTGATTCATCAATATAAACTTTTGTTTCTTTATTCACAGGAGTTGTAACTCCATAATCATACATATAAGAAAACTTATTAGATACTTTAATATCAGTTTGAGCATAAGTAACACATGCATTATTATCTAATGTGATTAAGCTTAATAATAAGAAAAATAGCAAAAAAATCCTTTTCATAAAATCCCTCCTAAATATAAAAAATTAAAAATATTAAAAAAAGTATAGCAACAATTTTAAATATTGCAATACTTGTATATTAAATTTATTTTGTAAAAATTGCTCTATTAATTTATTAATTAATAGAATCTTAAAACTTTTTTATTTTTTCTTTTTAGTTACTTCATCCCAATAAGCTTTAGTTTGTTGTTCTAATTTATTATCACCATATTCGTAATATGTTTTAGTTTTAATATCACTAGGTAAATATTGTTGATAAACATAATGATTAGGATAATCATGTGGATAGACATATGTTGTTCCATGTCCTAAAGACTTACTACCTTCGTAATGAGCGTCTTTTAAATGATTTGGAATATCATTACCTAATCCATTTTTTACATCTTCTAATGCCTTATCAATCGCATTTATTGCCGAATTAGATTTAGGACATGTCGATAAGAAAATAACAGCTTCTGCAAGAGGAATACGTGCTTCTGGTAAGCCTAATTGGAAAGCTGAATCAACTAAAGATTTGACAATAACACTTGCTTGAGGATAAGCAAGTCCAATATCTTCACTCGCGATAACTAATAATCTTCTACAAGGAGAAATTAAATCATTAGCTTCTAATAACTTCGCTAAATAGAAAATCGCAGCATTAGGATCACTACCTCGAATTGATTTTTGAAAGCAAGATAATAAATCATAATGTGCATCTCCATCTCTATCATATTTAGAACCTTGGAATGAAGAAATGGAATTAACCGCGCCGAGGGTCAATTTATAAGTATTATTATAATGAGGGCAAATGGAGAATAATAATTCTACCATATTCATCGCTTTTCTAGCATCACCACCAGATAATCTTGCGATATGTTTTTCTAATCCTTCTTCAATATCTAATTCAACATTTAATTCTTTTTTTACTAAGTTTAAACCTCTTGTAACTGCAGGCATTAAATCATAATAAGAAATAGGTTTAAATTCAAAAACACTGCTTCTAGATAACAAAGCATTATAAACATAAAAATAAGGATTTTCTGTAGTAGAAGCAATTAAAGTAATATCACCATTTTCAATATATTCTAATAATAATTGTTGTTGCTTTTTTGAAAAATATTGAATTTCATCTAAGTATAATAAAATGCCATTTTGGGCATTTAATGTACCAATTTGAGAAATTACATCTTTAATATCTTGACTACCTGCATTAGTTGCATTGACTTTATATAAAGCTTTATTAGTCATCGATGCAATAATATTGGCAATGGTAGTTTTACCTGTACCACTAGGTCCATAAAAGATCATATTAGGAATATTTTTTGATTCTATTATTTTTCTTAATGGTCCATTTGGACCAATTAAATGTTTTTGTCCTACTACTTCATCTAATGTGGTAGGACGTAATTTATCCGCAAGAGGTCTAGCCATGTTTATCACCTAAAATATTTTAACATATTTTAACTTATTTCATATAAATAAAAAAATCTTCCTTGCACATAATTGGGGATCAATGCAAGGAAGAGTTTTTTGAGAGTAGTTATGAAATACTATCTTCTTTATTATTATGAGAGAAAGAAGATACAGGTAATTAATTTAACATCCTTTAATTTTCTTTAAAAGACGCGATTTAATATAAGTTGAAATACCAAGTATAGTCACAACTGTAGTAAGAATAATAAGTTCCATCATATTGTTTCCTCCTTGTAGTTAGTCATTTCTAACTTACAAGTATAGTATAGTTAGATTAAACTAACTTGTCAACTATTATTATTAAAATTTAATTATTTTTTTAAAATTTTAATTAATGACTTAATTTCTTTCTTTTCATCGATTAATAATGAAGAATAATCTTCACTACTTTTTATATCTTTTAATTTAAAATTATCATCATCTAATAAGAATAAAATAATATTGCTATTATGATGGATTAATATATAAGGTTCAGATTTTTTTAATAAATATGATTCATCAACTTCTTCATTAGAATAAATATCATATCCTTTTTCTTTTCTTAATAATGGTAATTCATTCTTTCTTAAAACAATATTGGTAGAATTAATGATCATTTCTTTGTCAGTTATATTATCAAATAAATAGATAAGTGTCTTCTTTTTGCCATTACCAAAATCAATGCTTCCTCCAATACGTGTAAAAGAAGTAGAAGATATATTTCCTTTTAATACGCTGGTAACTTGTAATCTGGACGTTTTAAAATTTAAATATTTTTTAAATTCATTTTTTTGAGAATGTTTATATCTTAAAGAATAAGTAATTTCTTGATCAACTAATAAAAATAATTTACTAACTCTTT
>CAVJGK010000164.1:0-2953 GCA_963648895.1 Lachnospiraceae bacterium
CTTTTAACACACTTTTAAATCCTTCATCAATATCTTTATAACATTCGTTTATTAACAAAGAAGAATCATAACCTCTAGTTGGTTCAATTTTATCCGCGGCATATAATATTTTCGCTAATTTAGACATATTAGAAGAACCTGTTGCATGGCATATGATGGCATCAAGAATTTCACTATCAATGATATGGAATTCTTTTTCAACGATATCTGCACCTAAAAACTGATGATATAAAGCCTTAGGGATTGATTTATAGATAGAAGGATAATTTACCTTCATAAACTCACTTTGCTCTTCTATAGGCTTTTGTTTGGCAATATCGTGCAATAATCCTGCAGTATATGCACTTATTGGATTAACGTTATTTCTTATTGCGATTTGATAAGCAACATTTGCCACGCTTATAGAATGAGATAAACGATGATCTTTAATATAAGTTTCAATCTTTTCAAAATAATATAAGCGATGTTCTTCAATATAATTTAATACGCATAAAGGACAATCTGCATTGGTCAAATTTCTGACACTTGTTGAACTTGCATTTGACAAGTTAACATTAAATACTTGGACATGATATTTTTCTATATTGTCAGTATTTAAATCATAATTAGGTCTAGCAAATGAGATAAAATGAACCATTTTGCATAGATCATCAATTTTATACCACATATGAAGTTTTTCTAATTGATCAAAACCAATTAAGAAATATAATTCTTCATATTTTTGTTTCTTAAAAGCTTTGATTGAATCATAGGTATAATTGACTTCTTGTTTCGAATTTAATTCTAATGTTGAAATTTCAAAGCCTTGATAATCCTTAATTGCCTCTTTAAGCATATTTAAACGGTCGACATCGCTAGTTTTGGTCTTTTTCCATCTAGCTTGCTTGGCCAGTAAAAACACTACTCTATCGGCTTTAAATTCTTCTTTTGCTTTTAAAGCAATCATGATATGTCCATTATGGATAGGATCAAATGATCCTCCAAAAATGATTGTTTTCATATTAGTTTGGAAGATGGATTTTTCCATCTTTTAAATTCTTTCTAAATAAGACGATGACTGAACCAATGATTTGAACTACTTCACAATGTAGTTTTTCTTCTAAAATAGAAGCGAGTTCTTTTTTATCATCCGCGACAGATTTTTGAACTTGTACTTTGATTAATTCATTCGCGGTTAAAGCTTTATCTAATAAATCAATGTTAGTATCACTGATCTCATTTTTACCGATTTGGTATTTGCTATCTAAAGTATTTGCAAGTCCTTTTAAATATTTAATTTGTTTGTTATTTAACATATTTCCTCCTAAATGTATGCGTCTCTAATTAAGACGTTAACTTTTTCTGGTACTTGGATAGAGACTTTTTGTCCTTTTCCATATACGCTTATAAATCCGACTCCAACTATGACTATATCAACCTTTTTGGAAGGAAGAACAAAGTTGAAAGTAACTAGATTATCTACACCCATTACAACATTAGTGATAGGTTTAATTTGATTTTGTTTAACTAATGAATCAAATTTTTCATTTGAGACAGATTCTTTAGTTCTATGAAGATCGATTTGTTCAGAAAAATAGCAAGTATAACCAGCTTTTTCTCCTTCAAGAATATTAATCTTTCCCAAACCTCCAATTAAGATGGATTGACCTTTATTTAATTGATAAGTAGTTGGTTTAATTTCATTTCTTGGGATCATATACTTTAAGGTGTTTTTATCAACTAAAGTTAAATATGAATCAGTTGGAATATCTCCTGGAGTATCAATAACTTTTAATTTAGATTCGATTGTTACATCAATTTTATCTAATGTAGTTCCTAAATAAGGAGAAGTTACAATAAAATCTCTTTTATTCTTTGCATAATGTTTAATCATCGCATTAATTAAAGATGATTTACCAACAGAAGAACTACCGATGAAATAAACATCTTTTTTGTTAGATAAAAAGCTTAATGCTTCATATAATTCATCTAACCCATAAGAAGAATAAGATGAAGTTAATATAACTCCTTTTGGATGAATATTTTCTTTTTTAAGTCTTACATAGACAAATTGTTTAATCTTATCATCACCCATTTCTTTAGGTAAGATATCTCTTTTATTGCCAACGATTAAGACAGGGTTATTATTGATAATTTTATCAATATTTTTAATCATGGAAGATTCAATATTGAATAAGTCGATCATATAAACGATTAGACAATGTTGTTTAATTGCTTTTTTTAATAATTCTTCATAGTTAGGAGCGATTTTAGTTATATCTTGATATTTCTCTCCATAATGTTTTAATCTGAAACATCTTTGGCATAAACTATGTTCATCAAAATCACTTTTTGGAGTATAGCCTGCAGCATTTGGATCAACATTTTGAAGTGGTAATCCACAACCTAAACAAGTTTTAGTTTCCATAATCTATTTCCCTTTCTTTCAATATACCTTTTTTATCTAGTTTCTTTCTAATTCTTACATCAAAGAAACGATTAAAAGTAGTAGTTGGTTGATCTCTATCTACTAATTTATCTACTAAACATCCTCTTATTTTTAATGCGTGAGAACATTTAATATCAGTTACAGTTTGATCACCAATTAGTAAAATTTCTTTTTTGTTTAAACCATTTTTCTTGATTAATTTATTTAACTTAAACGCGAATGGTTTTAATGAATGATAAGAATAAGATACGCCTAATGAATCAGCATATTTTTTTACTCTTTCTTCATGGTTATTAGATACGATAAATATTGTTAAACCTATACTTTTTAATTTAGCGATTAATTCTTTGGCCTCAGGAGAAGGAACTAATGCATCAAATGCATCAAGAGTATTATCTAAATCTAAAAATAAAACTTTAATTCCATTTTCTTGATAAAAAGATAATGGGATTTGATAGATATTCTTTGCAAAATAAGTTGGTTCAAAACATTTCATAAATTTACCTCGGTAACATTATACATAAT
>CAVJGK010000165.1:0-2903 GCA_963648895.1 Lachnospiraceae bacterium
GTGAGAGGAAGCGGAAAAGGTTACTTTTCACTTTCTACTCGATTATTTATATAAATAAAATATTATTTAGTATAAAATATAACAAGGTGATTAAAATGAAAGTTAGTTCATTAGGTGAAGCAATTAAAAGAATGCCTCAATATTTATATGATTCTTTAATGGAACAATATGATCATAATATTGTTGATACTATCATTAAAGGTTATATGGTAACAAGAAATACAACCTTAAGAGTCAATACATTAGTAAGCGATTCTTTAGAGATTAGAAATACTTTATGGGAAAAGAATATTAAACTTGATAAAGCAAGTTTTTTTGATAATGCTTTTATTATTAAAAACGCAACTGAAAAAGATTTACAATCTTTAGATATCTATAATGATGGTAAGATTTATTTACAAAGTCTTTCTTCCATGATTCCTCCTTTAATTTTAAATCCTAAACAAGGGATGAAGGTATTAGATATGTCTGCTGCACCGGGAGGAAAAACAAGCGAATTAGTGGCTTTAACTTCTTCCAATATTGATTTAACCGCGGTAGAAATAGATGAAATTAGATATCAAAAATTAAATTATAATCTTTCCAAACAACATTGTGAAAATGTTAAAACACTCAATATGGATGCAAGAAAACTTTCTGAAGAAGAAAGCTTTGATGCCATATTGCTTGATGCACCTTGCTCAGGAAGTGGAACTATTGATTTAAATGATAAAAAGACATATGTTTCTTTCTCAGAAAGATTAGTTACTAAAGTATCTTCTACCCAATATGCTTTATTATCTAAAGCGGTAAAATTGGCCAAACCTGGTAGTTTTATTTTATATTCTACTTGTTCGATATTAGAACAAGAAAACGAAGATATAGTAAATAGAATATTAAATGAAAATCCTTGTTTAGAAGTTGTTCCTTTAGACTATGCAAAAAGATATAATATACCTACATTACCTTGCAAGATCAAAGGGGCAATTGTTATTTGTCCTTCTTCTTTATATGAAGGATTCTTTGTATGTAAATTAAGAAAAAAGAAATAGAGGTAGTTTAATGAAATCTAACACGACAAAACTTATTAGTAAAAAGAAATTAATTATCAATATGATAGTTATTTTAGTTGTTACAGTATTAATGCTTTATTTTTTATTTAAAAATAATGTCTTTTCAGATTTGTCTTCTTTAAAAACATTACCTTTTTATTCTTATTTAATTATCGCTGGAGTAGTTTTATTAACAGTATGTTTAGAATCATTTGTTATCTATTCATCATTAAGAAGAATTAAAAAAAGACCATTTATTGATGCGATTGGTATTTATCTTCATGGATCATTAGGTGGCACAATTACTCCTAGTAGAACAGGTCATTTCCCATTTATGCTTTATTATATGGGTAAAAGAGGACTTAGTGTTGATGAATCATTAAACTGTTTAACACAAAATCAAATTATCTTTTCTTTAGTTCAAGGTGTCATGTTTGGTATTATGTTTATTACTTGCCAAGCATGTGATTTAACTTTAGTATTAACTGATGGAACACAAATTAAATTAATTTGGATTGCTTTATATGGGTTTGCATTTGCCATTATTTCGGCTTTATTCTTTGTATTAATGGCTTATTGTCCACCTGTTAATAAATTGATTGTTAAAATATGTGCTTTCTTTGCAGTTAAATTTAATAAATCTCCATCTAAAGAAGCTTATATTCGCGAATCTAATGAAAGAATGGAAAGAGTGAGAAAACAAGTTGGTTATTTAATGAAACATTTCTATGTGGCGATTCCTTCATTGATTTCTTATTCTTTATTCCAACTTTTAAGCAATTCAATTCCATATATTATTTATTTGTTATTAGGACAAGGAAATATTGCTTTTGATCTATCGGAAATGTTTTTCTTCCTTGCATGTTATCAAGCAATTGGATTTATTGGAACTTTAAGCCCGATTCCATCTAATGCTGGAGTATCTGAAGCAACATTTAGTATCGTATTTGGTACGATTATGGGTAATTATGTTGGGGCAGCTTTATTATTATGGAGAATATTTACAAGTTATTTCCTTTTAGCGATTTCATTTATTTACTTTGTTGCTTCGACATTTATTATTCAAAGATTGGAAGATAAGAAATTACAATCAGCCTTTGATGAAACTTATAAGAGCATGAAAAATAATGGTAATTATTTAAATACTCGAGAAACAGCTTTATTATGTTTAAAGATGAAACAAACTCAATGTATGAACTGTAAATATTTACAAAACAATATGTTTATCTGTGATAAATATAAAATAAAACCATTAGAAATTATTGATAATTCAACTAAATGTGAATTTAAAGAAGAACATATCAATAACGATGATGATTTATAATTAAAAAACAATTATATTACTAAAAAAAATAGTAGTAAAATATCAAATTGTGGTAGTATAAAAATAGTATATGAAGGAGAAAAATATGATTGCACCAGAAGTAATTGATTATATTAAAGGAAAAGTTAATATTGTTGATATTGCATCAAAATATGTAACTATTAAAAAAGAAGGATTTAGAAATATCGCAACTTGTCCATTTTGTAATGGAGAAGACAAAGTAGAATTTTCACAAGAAAAACAATATTTTAGATGCTCAAACTGTAATGTCGGCGGTAATGTTTTTACATTCGTTCAAAAAATTGAAAACTTATCTTTCCCAAATGCAGTTAAGAAAGTTAGTGAACTCGCAGGATTAGAATTTACTCAAATTGTTAAAGAACAAGATAATTCTTTACATTTAGTAGTTACTGGATCTGCTGAAGAAAAAGAGAAAATTATTAATTTCTTAGAAGAAAACAATATTAAATATATTAAAAATAGTAAATAAGTAATTCATAGCTACCTGAAAGGGTGGCTTTTTATTTTTAACTAAGAAACAAAAGGTA
>CAVJGK010000166.1:0-2884 GCA_963648895.1 Lachnospiraceae bacterium
GTTCAATTATTATTTAAAAAAAGTTATTAAATTTTTAATATAAATCGATAAAAATATACCAATTAAGTTTGCATAAGCGTATAATGATAATTGTAAATATTACAAAGTTGTGGAGGTAGTTATATATGTTTTTTAATATTTATGGCTCCTATTCTCTTATGCAACTTCTTGGTTGGGTTTTAGTTTTCGTGGGCTTAATCGTCTGTAATGAGATCGCGAGAAGAACTAAAATTGGAGGATGTGTCTTTTTCTTAGGCATACCTGGAGCTCTTACAATTTACTTTATTGTTTTAACAATATGGGGTCATGCTGATCCAAATTCTTGGGCTGCAAGCAACTGGACATTCACTAAGATGAATTCTTGGTTCCACTATGCAAAATTATATGCAGCAACTGCAGGATGTATTGGATTTATGATGATCAAATACCAATGGGGTATTGGTAAATGCAATTGGTTTAAACCTTTCCCATTCTTAATCGTCGCAATTAATATTTTAATTGCTTGCGTATCTGATTTTGAATCAGGTATCAAAGGTGCTTTAGCTTCTACTGATGGCTCTGGTGCAGGATGGTGGTTATCATCTGAAGGTGTCTGGCTATATGGTGGCTGGTGGAACTGGGTTAACGGTATCGCTGGTTTAATTAACATCGCTTGTATGACAGGCTGGTGGGGAATTTATACTTCAAAGAAAAAACAAGATATGTTATGGCCTGATATGACATTTGTTTATATCATCGCTTATGATATTTGGAACTTTGAATATACATACAACAACTTACCAACTCATTCATGGTATTGTGGTTTAGCTTTATTACTCGCACCAACATTCGCAAATATGTTCTGGAATAAAGGTGGTTGGATCCAAAATAGAGCAAATACTCTTGCAATTTGGTGTATGTTTGCTCAAGTTGTTCCATATTTCCAAGATCAACAACCATTCAACGTTGTTACTTCAGTTTATGGTCAAGGTGCAACAATTGCAACAGCTACAGGTGCAACAGCTCCAACTACTGCAAATCCTACAATGCAAGGTTTAATCGCGGCTATCGCTCTTGCGGCTAACGTACTTGCCTTAACTTGTATTATTAAAAGAGCAATCGTTCAAAAGAAAAATCCATACAAGTATGAAATCTTTACTGATCAAAAAGACTTCAAAGAAGCAATGGATAGAGTTGAAGAACCAAATGCTTAATATCTAGAGGTAGAAAAATCTACCTCTTTTTCTTACCATTAAAAGTGATATAATGATATTGGTGATAACATGAAAAAAACAATAAACAAGGGATTAATCTTTCCTTTAAAAGAGGAAGAAAAGATAAATGATATTAGTTTTATTCCTTTAAATGAACATCCAAATCCATCTTTTAAAAGAGAAGATTATCAAATTTTAAATGGCTTTTATGATTTTGCCATTTCTAAAAATGATACTTATATTTTTAATTATAGTCAAAAGATTTTAGTCCCTTATTCTCCTGAAGCGCCTTTGTCTCATGTTTCAAAACTAGTAGAAGTAGATGATTTTCTTTATTACCATAAGAATATAAAAATTGATAAAAAATATTTAAATAATTATAAAATTATTTTACATGTTTTAGGTATTGATCAAGTAAGTGATATCTATGTTAATAAGATGAAAGTAGGTCATACTGAATCTGGTTATATGACTTATCAATTTGATATATCTAAATATATTTATGAAGAAACATTTGAATTTTTTATTAAATGTTTTGATGTGACTAATACTTCATATTATTCTCGAGGTAAACAAAAATTAAATCGTGGTGGGATATATTATACTTCGACATCTGGTATTTATCGCCCTATATATTTAGAATTTGTTCCTAATGATAATTATATTTTCACTTTTGATATTAATTATGATATTGATAAAAAAGAGATATTTGTAAAAGTTGATACATCAACACATGGTGAAGTTAATATTTCTTTTAATGAAAATGACTATGTTATTGAATCAAATAAATTAGTAACCCTAAAACTAGATAATATGAGATTATGGGATATAAATGATCCTTATTTATATGATATTAAAATTAAATTTCATAATGATGTAGTTTCTTCTTATATAGGTTTTAGAAAAATAGAATTAATAGATTATAACAACAAAAAAAGATTATATTTAAACCATCATGAAATATTGCTTAAAGGAGTATTAGACCAAGGTTATTATTATTTAGGAAATCTTACACCAAAAGATTATAATGATTATTTAATGGATATAAAAAACTTAAAACAATTAGGATTTAATACCATAAGAAAACATATCAAATATGAAGATGATATTTTCTATCATTATTGCGATAACCAAGGCGTGTTAGTCATTCAAGATTTTGTTAATGGAGGAGAAGAATATTCTTTTTTTAAAATCTCTTACCCTGCTTTTTTACCTTATAAAAAGAATCAAGGTAATAACGATTATTCTAAATTTAAAAGAACATCGATAGAAGGAAGAAAGCTATTTGTTGAAGAGATTAAAAACGCAATCAAAAATTATAAATATCATCCTTCCATTATCATTTATACAGTCTTTAATGAAGGATGGGGACAATTTGATACTAATATCATAAATGACATGGTAAGAAAAGAAGATAATACTCGTTTAATTGATTTAACTTCTGGATGGTATGATAATGATGCAAGTGATTTTTATTCTAAGCATATCTATTTTACCAAAGTAAAAAATTATAAAGTGGATAATAGAGCTTATTTCTTATCTGAATGTGGAGGATTATCTTTATATTTAAAAGATCATTTCTATGGTAAAAAGAAATTTGGTTATAAGATGTTTAAATCTAAAAATGATTTAACTTCTGCTTATAAAAAATTATTTTATAAAGAAATTATTCCTACTTTAAAACAAGATAA
>CAVJGK010000167.1:0-2849 GCA_963648895.1 Lachnospiraceae bacterium
ATAATTCTTGTTCAGTTTGATGGATTTCTGCAAGGGAAAGAATAATCGCTCCACTTGGTGTTGCAGATAAAACTAATATACAAACCTTAAATGTTTGATCAAGTCCTGGAATGAAATAAACACATAAATAAGCAAATAAAGGGAAGATAATAAGTTTTAATAAGCAACTTATATAAGCAAAAGGTGTAGTAAAGATATCTTTTATATTCATCGCAGATAATCTTAAGCCTAGAACTACCATACATAAAGGAGTTGTCATTTTACCTAATAAAGATATAGTTGAAGAAATAGTTGATGGAAAATGAACATTGAAAATATATAAAGGTATCGCGACTAACATCGCTAAAGTGGTTGGATTTAAAATAGCTGATTTAACAGAAATATATTTTCTATCATGAGTAATTAAAAATACTCCTAAAGTAAACGCGATTAAATTCATACTCATAACATAAACAGATGAATAGCAAGATACAATTGGATTATCTGGAAATAATCCATTGACTAATGGAAGACCAAAAAAACCAACATTTCCACAAGTTGCTCCAAAAGTTAAAATGCGATATTTGGCATCATCATATTTCTTTTTTAAAACTAGATACATAATCAATATAACAATTATTTGAAGAAGCATTGTTGTACCAAAGAATATGCCCATTTGTAGAAAATCTTGTGCGTTATATGTCAATGAATTAAACGCTGATAAAACCATGGCTGGTCCGCAGACATATAATAATAAACTTGATACAGTTCTAGCATGTGTATCACATGCTTTATTAAATTTTGATAATGCATATCCTAATGATAAATAAAACATCATCACTAAGACGTTAATTAATGTGACTTTAAATTCCATAAGTCCCCCTTTTGAAAACCCATAGAATTATACTCTCATAGATATTACCTATCAACAAAAATTTTAACTATGTAACCGATTTTTTCGAACTATATTTAAGTTTGATTTATTTTTGTTTTCAGTAAGAAAAATATTAATTGTATTTTAACTTCTATAGGTCTATAATGAATTATGCAAGCGCTTTCATAAAGCCTTAAAGAAAGGAGAATTTTTATGAATCAAAGCTCGTTTAAAGTCACTATTCAAGGTAGAACCCTAACCCTTGATAAAAAGACTAGAATTCTTGATTTAATCGAAGGAGATAAAAAAGAATTCATTTATTGTAAAGTAAACAACATCTTAAGAGAATTAACCTATGAAGTATTCTATGATGCTGAAGTTAAATTATTAACTAAAAAAGATCACGATTCAGGAAAAGTATATGAAACATCTTTAAGATATATTGTTGCAATGGCTGCTAATAATGTATTCCCAAATACTCCAATTAAATTTACATATAACATTTCTAGATCAATCTTCATGGTATTCCCTACCGATCCAAATGGTAAACCACCATTTAGAATTAACACTGAATTATGTTCAAAATTAAAAAATGAAATTGATCGTATTGTTGAAGAAGATTATCCATTTAAAAGAAGAATTGTTACAAACGATGAAGCTAAACAAATCTATGAAAAATATAATTTATTAGATAAGATTGAAATTTTAAAATATCGTCCAGAAAAGACTGTTCATCTATATGAATGTAATGGTTATTTAAATTATATGTATGGACATATGGTTCCATCTACTGGACATATTAAAGATTATAAATTAATGGTTTATGGACATGGTATTTTAATCCAATATCCTCGTAGTGAAACAAAAGGTGAGATCCCTCCATTTGTCGATGCACCAGTATTTTCTAAGACATTAAGAGAATCTTATACATGGGCAAAACAAGTCAAAACTGATTCAGTTGCTTCTATTAACAAATTTGCTTTAGAAGATGGTCCAATTGATTTTATCAATATGTGTGAACAACACCATAACAATATGCTTGCAGAACTTGGTCAATTAATCGGTTCTAATTCTGATTCTATTAGACTTATTTGTATTGCCGGTCCTTCTTCAAGTGGTAAAACAACATTCGCGAATCGATTAAGAACTGAATTATTATCGATTGGTTTAAGACCTATTAGAATCTCTTTAGATAATTATTATTTACCTAAAGATAAAGTTCCACTAGGTGAAGATGGTAAACCAGATTTTGAATGTTTAGAATCTTTAAATATTTCATTAATCAATAAAAACATTCTCGATTTAATCGATGGTCAACCGGTTGCTTTACCTATTTATAATTTCAAAACAGGTGAAACAACTTTTAAAGATCCAATTGTTATTGAACAAAATCAACCTATTATTATTGAAGGAATCCATGCTTTAAATGAAGCATTAACTAGCCAAATTCCTAATCATGCAAAATTTAGAATCTTTATTGCTCCTCAAGCACAAGTCAATGTTGATAATACTAACCCTATTTCTTTAACTGATTTAAGATTAGTAAGAAGAATTGTTCGTGATTATCAATTTAGAAACTCTTCTGCTGAAGAAACTTTATCGATGTGGCACAATGTTAGAGAAGGCGAATTTAAATGGATTTATGATACACAAGAAAACGCAGATTATGTCTTTAATTCATTATTGCCATGTGAATTATGTATCAATAAAAAATATGCACTCCCATTATTAAATGCCATTCCAAAAGATTCAATTTACTATACTAGAGCCAATCGTTTAATCAAATTCTTAAAATTATTCGTTGATATGGATGATTCATGGGTTCCTTGTAATTCAATATTGAGAGAATTCATCGGGGGATCTTGTTTCCAAGACGTATAAAATTTACTTTACAACAAAACAAAAGCCTCACTATGAGGCTTTTTCATTTGTATTAATTTCTTGTTTTTTATTATTTTGATATTATAAATTTACAAATATTTAATTTTTTTAAGTT
>CAVJGK010000168.1:0-2827 GCA_963648895.1 Lachnospiraceae bacterium
CTTACTCCTAAAGAACGTAAGAAGTGGCAAAAGAAATCTAAAGTATTACAAGCTCAATATGATAACTATTGTCAGGCCAATAATCGTGTTCGTAATGATTGGCGCACTTCAATTGGTGTTGTAGAGCGCAAGGCCATGAAACAGGTGGAACATCAAACTGAAGAACCATATATAAGTCCTAAATCGGATAAACCCAATGAGATAGAAGCAATCATTAAAGAAGTACCAACTTTTGTTAAGGTAACTGCTAATTATAAATCCGATGAATATAAAAACAAAATTGATGAATTAGGCTTTAGCAAAATTCAAACTAATGCTATCCATAAAGGAATTAAAAGAATATTTAATAATATTAAGTCAGAGTCACGTGAGGGATTTTATGCGATTGATTTAAACAATCCAAAAAAGAAATTCTATAATGGTGATGGTGAAGCCGATAGCGTAATAAGACCTAAAGAATTAACGGAATATGTAAGAAAAAATCCTAATGCTAACATGATTACAATTCATAATCATAGAGGCGATTCATATCCTAGCATAAATGATTTGTATATAAATAGTTCCAGCAATGCAAATAAATTTATTGTCATTGGTAATAATGGTTCTTTATATTATTGTGATTGTTCTAAAGCAAATCATGAGATTTTGAAATTTGACTTTTATAAACATAAAACATATAATGAAGATGAATTTAAAGAGTTTTGTAAAAAAGCTAATGTTAAATTTAGAATACTAAAGGAGGCTTAAAAATGACTTTAGTTGAATATGATGGAAAGATGATGACACCACAAGAAAAAAATATTTATATTGCAAAAATAATAGAAAAAGAGTTTGGCAGTTGTTTTCCAGATGAATCTAAAATGACAAAAGAACAAAGAGATAGATATATTGATTTGTTTTATGAAATGAATGAATGTTAATTAAATAATTTAAACAAGGACTGAAAAGTCCTTTTTTTAATGTATAGAAAGTAGGTATTACGAATGGATAGAGCAGCAGTAATATTTATTTTGGTAATTATAATAGCAGTACTTGGAGTAACCCTTTAAATTTTGCATTTGTGGGCGTTTCTTTAATACTTCGATAATTATCAAAGCAAATGTAAAAAAACGCAACACAAGGCAAATGTGTGCGATTTGGAGGGAATATGATGAATGATGATAATGAAATAGTAAAAGAATTTATTATTGCATTAGTTGCAGCATTAATTCTTATTGGAGTAGTTGTTGTAACAAGGTACTTATTAATTGAAACAGAACATGCAGATTGATAGGAAACTGATATTCAAGAAGAAATCGATAGATTAGATGAAAAATCAATGCTTATGCCAGAAGTAAACACTGACGATGATGAAATTAATTAATGAGGTGTTTATGTGGCAAGTGAAATTAATGTAAGTAAAGTAATTAAACTTCAAGAGTCGATCAAAGTTCAACTCAAGAAATTAATCCAACAAGCTATACTTAATGGAATGACTAAAGAAGATGCTGACATGGAAGCAAAAGCTTTAATCAATCAATTTCTTAAAGAAAACAAAGATGTCAAACTTAAGTACAAGGATCTATATAAAACTTGGACTAAACTTCTATATGGTAATTATGCACAAATGTATAAGATTTCTTTAAATAGTTTCAATAAAGAACTAAAGAAAGACAAAGAAAGTGAGCAAATCAATAACGCCATTAAAGAAGTTTATAAAAGTGATAAGGTCAAAAAACAATCCTATGTGTTTACATCAAATCAAGAGTTTGATGAAAACAATTTAAATCTAACTTCTACTCCAAACCTTAAGTTCATCAGAACAAGCGCCGAGTATGGATATACTCAAATGCAAATTGATAACTATGTTGAGAAAGTTGAAAAGACAATGGACAAGTTGGCACAAATAAACTTTGTTTCAGTTAATAGTGCAGTGCAAGAATATCACTTCGAAATAAAACTGAAATGGAAGTTCGATACCAAGATATGCTTAATGATTTAAAAGAACTTAGAAATGAAAAGTTTGTAATTGTTTCACAACATAAAGACTCAAGTTTAAGATGTGCTTGTTGGCAAGGCTTGATTTATCTAAAAGACACAGACGGAACGGATGTTAATCTTAGAAACTGGCACGAGTGGAATAGTGAAAATAATGTGATAACTCCAAGACCAATTGGAACAACACCTGATGGACAATATTATTATTCATTAAGGGAAGCAATGGTACATGGTTTATTTAGTTACAATTGAAGACATAGATTTATCAAATATGAAGTCGGAGTAAAAGTTCCAAAACAATATGATTACAATCCACTTAAAGAAAGTACATCATCATTGATTGACCAACATATGCGTCAAATGGAACAAAATATTAGAAGAGCCAAAGAAAGACAAACCTTATCGCTTGCTCCTAAAGAACGTAAGAAGTGGCAAAAGAAATCTAAAGTATTACAGGCTCAGTATGATCATTATTGTCAAGCCAATAATCGTGTTCGTAATGATTGGAGAACTTCAATTGGTATTGTAGAACGCAAGGCTATGAAACAGGTGGAACATCAAACTGAAGAAACAGATATAAGTCCCAAATCAGATAAACCCAATGAGATAGAAGCAATCATTAAAGAAGTACCAACTTTTGTTAAGGTAACTGCTAATTATAAATCCGATGAATATAAAAACAAAATTGATGAATTAGGCTTTAGCAAAATTCAAACTAATGCTATCCATAAAGGAATTAAAAGAATATTTAATAATATTAAGTCAGAGTCACGTGAGGGATTTTATGCGATTGATTTAAACAATCCAAAAAAGAAATTCTATAATGGTGATGGTGAAGCCGATAGCGTAA
>CAVJGK010000169.1:0-2814 GCA_963648895.1 Lachnospiraceae bacterium
CCATAAGTATTTTATATGTATAAAATATCATAGTCAATAAAAAAGTTATTGATTACTAACTTTCGTTAGTTCCATATAACTTATTAGGTAAAATAATTAGTAAAAAAGACAATAAAATTTACCCAAACCGAAAGAAAAATAGGATTCCAACCGAAAGAATATTACGTTTTCAACCGAAAGAAAAATAGGTTTTCAACCGAAAGAATGTGAGACTTTGAACCGAAAAAATATTATTAGATATAATTTAAAGCTTTATTTTCTCGCTAAAAGTAGGATGATTTCATTTATTTAATTTTTTTAATATTCATTTTATAATATATGGTTTAGTTATCGTTGCAACCGATTTGCAACGATTCACTTATCGTTGCATTTTGTTTTGCAACGATAAATACAACTTAAAAGACCCATAGTTTCCTATGAGCCTTGAATAAGTTATTTATATATTAGAATTTACCATTTGTATAAGCTGGTATTGTTGTTGTAGTAATATATTGATTAATATGATAATAGAATTGCTTAGTTAATTGTTGTTCATAATCATTATAGAAGTATTCTTGTTGATAGCAACCAACTAATTGTTCTTTACCATCTTTGTCGTTTTCAATAAATGCGAAGTAATAATTGTTATCTAAATTATCAATTCTATACTTATTAGGATTACCCATCCAATCATGGAATACATTTACTTTATAAATTTGTTTTCTTTGGTAATTACCATTTTGATCATAATATGTTGCAGTGATTTCTGTATCATGATGATAAAGTCCACACCAGTCTTGATATAAGTTACCATTATATAAACCAGCAGCTTTATTGAATTTTTCTGCATCGTTTGCATAGAATCCTGCATCTTTTAAATAATCATTAATAGTATAATTTTTATCTTTGTAAGCTGCTTTATATTCAATAAAGTCATTGTTTACATCTTTAATTAAATTTTGATCTGGATGATATACTAATTCTTCGTTTTTATCACTTCTTGCTGTACCATCATTTCTAACAAGTATTGCTTGATTACCTGTTTTATCATCGAGGTTGAAAGTTAATGTAGCTAAACGATTTTTATATTCTTTACCAGTAGGAAGATAAGTTTCAATATGTTCTTTTTGTCTTCTTTCTTCAATCTTATCAAGTCTTAATAATTCTTTTTGGAATAATTTATTAGCCCCTTGTACTGCTTCATCCATTGCTTTCGCCATTTGTTCATATGTTTTAAGTGTAGCTTCATCTGCACCTTTTGCTCTATAGTGTAAATCATATTTAGCAACAGTTGTACCAACTAATAATGTAGTAGCTATCTTGTTGATAAATTCTCTCTTATTTGTATATTCTTGGTATGTCCATTTATTGTTTTTACCTAATGTAAGATCATAATAGGTAAATAAATTACCATGAGCTGTATCATCTGCATCATTTGGTTTTACTAATGTATTAGCGAATTCAGTGATGTAGTTAGCTACAATTCCCCCGTTAGGAATAAGAGTTTTATTTTCAAATGTTGTCTTATAGAAATTTACTCTATCTTGTTCTGCTTTTGCAGCATCCTTATCATCTTTAATTAATGCTTCTTGATCCATTAATGTTTTCATACCACCTGTGAAGATTGGTTTTAAGTTTGTTTGAATAGTATCTACATGAGCGTAAATTTTATTAATGTATGTTTCAGCATTGATAATATCAATCTTTTTATCAATTTGATCAATCTTTGTTTTAATGATTTGGATTTCTTGATTTAATTTTTCAATAGCTTGGATTGTTTCATCTCTAAAATCCGCGATACCATAGTCATTTAACATATTAATTAAGAATTTCTTACCAAATTCTACACCCATACCTAAGCCTGCTTTTAATAAATCAGGAGCTTTAGTTTTAATAATATCTAATAAGAATGTTTCTGGAACTTTTGTAGCATTAGTAGTTGCAGCAGGTGCTGGAGGGTAATTCTCCATTTGCTTTTAAAGTTTGAATAGTATTTATACCTTCCGCATTCACATTCGCGATATTTGTATTTGTATTGTTATTGACATTTGGGGTAGTCATTAAGACTCCAGTCAGAACCATTGTACCTAGCAAAGTCATTTGTAAGAATTTGTTTTTCATAAGTGTTACCTCCTTGTTACAAATGATTAACTTTTGTAACGATTACATTACTATAATAACATTTTTTATATAGTTGTCAACACTTTTAGAAACATTTTTATATTTTTTGTAACTTTTAATAAAATATCGTTACAATTCATCATAATAGGCTTTATGAGTCATATATGCAGAATATGCATCTAGACAACTTAAAATTAAACCAGCCTGAGAATCTGATTCTTCATCATCTCTTATAATTAATTCTAAATAAATATCCATTAATGTTTTCGCTGAGGTAGCTCTTAGATATTCAATAGTTTCTTCACATACTTCATTTTCTTCCATATAAGCAATGAAATCTTTTTTAAATTTTTCTATAGGATCTTGATATTTATAATATTCTTCAATATTAAATTCACCATATACTACTTTAGATTCTTTTATTTTATTTAGTAGCACTTCATTTAGATAATAGAAATGTTCAAATGTACTTATATTTTTATGCATACTTAATATTACAAGTGAATCTTTACCATCTTTATTATTGATACAAATAACAACTAAGTACTCATTATTATGTTCTAAGATTGCTTTTAAGAACCATTGGTTAGATTTATTTTCTTTAATCCATTCTTGAATTAAGTTAATACATTTTTCAATTGTTAACATATTTGCCATCTCCTATACAATTACATTAAAATAAAAACTATGTCCTAAAAATGGGACATAGTTGTA
>CAVJGK010000170.1:0-2797 GCA_963648895.1 Lachnospiraceae bacterium
AAATGAATCAAATAGTTATTCTAAGTAATATATTAGAAAATAGACAATTTTTAATCATATTAATTATTGTTATTTTAACTATGCTTTTCATCTTAATTACCATTGTTACTTTTAATTCTTCTTCTAAGAAGGATGATAAGAAGGAAGAAACTAAATCTCAAATTTCTGAAACTCTTTCTAACGTTTCATACCGTGACATTGATTTATCTTCCTTATTTAAAGCTCATGAAGAAACAAAAAATGATGTAGCTAAAGAAGATGAACCAAGGTTCTATATGTTAACTAGAATTGATCAATTATCTAAAAATTATGTCGCTCCTAATTTTAATACTACAATGTCATTAAAAGAAATATGTGAAGATTTTAGAAACTTTTCAGCTTCTTCTTTACATCTATATTACGATATTGAAGATATAAGAAGATTTATTGGTTCTTTAGCTGTAACTAAATTAATTATCCTTCAAGGTATGTCAGGTACAGGTAAAACATCATTAGCTTATGCTATGGGTGAATATTTAGAAAATAAAACAACAGTTGTACCAATTCAACCAATGTGGAAAGAAAGAACTGACTTAGTTGGTTATTATAATGAATTCACTAAAAAGTTTAATGAAACAACTTTGTTATATAAGATGTATGAAGCTTCTTATAATGATGAAATCTATATTACAGTATTAGATGAAATGAATATCGCAAGAGTTGAATATTACTTTGCCGAATTCTTATCATTACTCGAACTTCCTAATCCGGAAGGAAGAAATATTGATGTAGTATCGGATAAATGGGATGATGATCCAGTTTTATTAAAAGATGGTAAATTAAGATTACCTATTAATATGTGGTATATAGGTACAGCCAATAACGATGATACAACATTTGCTATTTCAGATAAGGTCTACGATAGAGCGATGGTCTTAAATTTAGATAAAAAAGCAAGAGTATTTGATGCTCCATTAACTAAAGGAAAGAAAATATCTTCTTCTTATTTAAATGAATTATTTACAAAAGCAAAGATTAAATATGCTTTAAGTGATCGTAATTTAAGAAGATTAAAACAACTCGATGCTTATATGATTAAAACATTCCATCTCACATTTGGTAACCGTATTATGAAACAAATAAATGATTATGTTCCAGTTATTGTTGCCTGTGGTGGTACTGAACTTGAAGCATTAGATGATATTATTGCTAGAAAGATTTTTAGAAAACTAGAATCTAAAAACCCCGTATATGTCAAACAAATGGTTGAACAAGTTTGTTCTTATTTAGATGAACTATTTGGTGTTGATCAATTAATTCAATGTAAAGAAACACTCTTAAACATTGAACAAAGTATTTAGAAAGGAGAAGAATATATATGAAAAAATCGATGAAAATTATTTCAATTATGTTAATTGTTCTTTTAGGTGGACTCGCTATATTCTTTGCTGTTTCTGGAATACAAAGTTTTAATCTAACTAAAACTGCCATTAAGATTAAAATTGATGATGCGAGTAAAACTTATGATGGAACTCCTTTAACTGGTAGTAGTTATCAAATCACAGAAGGACAATTAAATGAAGGAGATAGTATCAAAATCACTTATGATAATTCTTTAACTAATGTTGGTTCTTCTTCTACTAATGGAAGTGTTACCATCGTTGATAAAAATGGAAATGATATTTCTAAAAATTATGATATTGATTTAACTCAAGGTAATTTGAAAGTTAACCAATCTAATTTAAATATCAACGTTACTAGTGATTCTTTAACTTATGGAGAAGAATTTAATGATCAATCTTTCGCTTTAGATTCATCTTCTTCATTGGGTAGTGGTGATTCTATTACAACAAGTTTTTCAACCACTGATGATGGTAATGAAAAAGTAACTTTCAGCGTTACAAATAAAGATGGTGAAGATGTTACAAGCAATTATAAAATTACTGTTACTGGTGGAGCACAACAAACTTCATCTAGTGATTCAGCGATTGTTAATATCACTCAAAAAGATATTTATATTAAACCTCAATCAGTAACTAAAGTATATGATGGAACTCCATTAACTATTTCTGAAAATTCTTTTGAATATTATAATAATTCAGAAACTTTAGTAAGTGGTGATAAATTAACATTTAGTTATGATTTTGGTAAAGTTAGTTCTTATATTAATGATAAAAACTGCTTTAATGGTACTTATAATATCAAAAAAGATAGTATTAGAATCATAAATAAAAATAATGAAGATGTTACCAAATATTATAATATCAATCTAGATAAAGCTAATATTGGTATTTATGAATATGGTATATCTTTAAAATTCAAAACTTTTACTTATGATAATATCCAAATAAATAATATAAGTGATGTTTTTTCTAATTTAAAAGATTATTCATCATTGAATTTAAGTTTTAATTCAGAAAATTTTGGAAATTTTAAAACATATTTATCTTCATTAGATGCTGGAAGTTATTCTTACGAATATGATTATGAATATCCATTATTTGATGGAATTGATTCAAATTATTTAGTTTCATTTACTAATTTAGTTATTCAAAAGCAAGAAATTAATGTTTCTTTTGCTACTAATTTAGAAAAATCCTACCAAGGTGGAAAAACAAATATAGAAGGTAGTGATTTAGTATTTAAAGATACTTTAGGCAATATAATTTCTTTAAGCGACAAGAATTTAGAAGTATTTAACATTAATAGTGATGTATTAAGTGAAACAACATCTTCATCTTCTATTAGTCAAACTGTAACTCTTTATGGTTTATCTATTAGAAAGAAAGATGGTACTTTATATAAAGATGTCACAGAT
>CAVJGK010000171.1:0-2796 GCA_963648895.1 Lachnospiraceae bacterium
TATTAATCTTATAAAAAGGATTATGATAAAAATCCATTCTTGCATTTAAATCCATCAAGAATCTCTCTAATTTTTTTCTCTCCCAACCATCAATAAAAAAGCCATGTTTAGTTCCACGCTTATTTGTAATAACCAAAAATAAGTAATTAGAAAATAGCCTTTTCTTTTTAAAAATTATATCACCATTTTTAGGTGCACTAATATCTACCTTAACAATATCTTCATATTTTATTTGGACATTTTTATATTTAACTTTCTGTCTACTTGAACGACTATATGGATTTTGTCTAAATATTATTTTATCCTTCTTTAATAGCACAAAATATGCCAAAGTATCTTTAAAAAGTTCATAATCTGTAAATGAAAATACTGCAACCAAAAATAAAAACATAACAATAATTAATATGTTAAATTCATTAATTAATACTATACTAGCAATAATAGAATAAAATATAAAAATTTCTACCCCATATAATAAAAAGTTAGTAAAAATACAAATAATTAAATTAATCCTATTAATAGGATTAATTAAGAAATATATTTTCTTTCTCATATCATTCACCTATATAATTACTACTTTGATTAGTATAGACAATCAATGGTATTAAACTCATAAAAAAATATGAATGCTTATCATTAAAATGTGTTCTTACTTTCATACCTTTATGCCTCCTTGATATAATCAATTTTATCATTATTAGAAACATTTATCAAAGATAAGATTTTATGCTATATAGTTACTATCATCAATAAAAAACACTTCCTAGAACCTATCTAGAAAGTGCATAATTTATCTTTTTAAAATTACACCAGATTTAACTTGTAATTTATTTCCCTTAGCTGCATTTTTACCTGAAGTAAATAATACTTCACCATCAAATTCAACTTCATGTTCAGTTAAATTGATGATAACTTGGATATCATCTCTAATATAAGAAATAATTCTTAATTCACTATCTTCTAAGATAAAATCATTATTGAATAAGTTTTCATGTGACTTTCTTAATGCAATTAAATCTTTGATATAATTTAATAATGAATTTTTATCTTTCAATGCATCTTCCGCATTAAAATCATCATCGCTTAAAGGTAAATATAAATTATCAGATGAGGAGAATCCATTATTCTTAGAATGATCGAACTTCATTGGAGTACGATCACCTGTACGATGATAGCCACCATCTTTTGAATTTAAGTTTTGAAGTTTTATACCAAGTTCATCACCATAATAAACAAATGGGATACCTGGTAAAGTCATTTGAATCATATAAAATAATCTTAATTCTTCATCGTTTAAATAAGTAGCAAGTCTCCAAGTATCATGATTTCCAGAAATTACAGAAATATGACCATTGTTGTTTCTTGCTTCATCAATTTTTGTTACTAAGTCTTGTTTAAATAATTTAAAGACTTCGTCATTCCCTCCATTTAAAACATTTAAATTATTAGAAAATTTATTTTGCTTTGTTAAATAATGGAAGAAATCATCTTCATGGTCAAGAATAAAATCAGAATCAAATCCTGCTTTTAAGGCACGTTCAGGCGAACACCATTCAGATACTAAGAAAAAATCTTTATGAGTCTTTTTAACTTCGCCAAAGATATAATTCCAAACTTTGATAGTCGCAGCTTTAGAATCATCGTTTTTAACTAAAGAATCTGCCATATCAACTCTAAATCCATCTGAGCCATTATCTAGCCAGAAGGACATAATTTTAACCATTAAATCACGAGTTTTATAAGTTCTTTTATCTTCATAAGACATTTGCCATGAATATTTAATATCTTCATTAAAGCCATAGTTAAAAGCTGGTTGATGAGAAAAGAAATTAACCATATAAGAAGCATTACGATCGTAACGACCAGAAATTAAAATATAAGGTCTTTCATAATCCCAAACAGAATTATTCCAAATGAATAAATCAGAATATTCATTTTTTTCAGGTTTCGCGGATTCAATAAACATTGGATTTTGTTCACTTGCATGGCCTGGAACTAAATCAATAATAACTTTTAAACCTAATTCATGTGCTTTTTTAGTTAAGTTTTTAAAATCTTCTAATGTACCAAATTTTGAATCGACATCAAAGAAATCAGATACATCATATCCTCCATCTTTGAATGGTGATTTATAAAAAGGATTTATCCAAATTGCATTAAAGCCTAATGATTTAACATAATCTAATTTGCTTGTAATACCATTTAAGTCACCAATACCATCATTATTTGAATCTTTAAATGATGTTGGATAAATTTCATAAAATACTAAATTATCTTTCCAAGAACTCATAATTATTTTACTCCTTGTCTACTTGTTTAATAGATAGACCAATTCTCTTTTTATTTGGGTCAACTTGAATAACTTTTACTTTGACAATTTGACCAATTTTTAAAGCATCTAATGGATGTTTAATAAATTTATCAGATATTTCGGAAATGTGAACTAAACCATCTTGGTGAACACCAATATCGACGAATGCACCAAAATCGATAATATTTCTTACCGTTCCATCTAAAACCATACCGACTTGTAAATCTTTAATATCGGTAACATCGTTTCTTAAAACTGCTTGTTTATTTAAATCACGAATATCTCTACCTGGTTTTTCAAGTTCAACGATAATATCTTTTAATGTTTCTACACCGACATTTAATTTTCTTGATGTAGCTTCAACATTAATAGAATCTAATTTTTTAATTAAAGTTTCTTTACCTAAATCATCAATAGAACATCCAATTTCTTTTAATAAATTTAATGTAATATCGTAAGATTCTGGGTGAATACCAGTATTATCT
>CAVJGK010000172.1:0-2769 GCA_963648895.1 Lachnospiraceae bacterium
TTATTAAGTACAATGTTAATAGCTTCTTTATTAGGAACTACTATAATTCCACTTGTATCATGTTCAACAACTCCAGTCGTTGGTGAAAAAGGTGATAAGGGTGATAAAGGCGACACAGGTGCTACTGGTGCACAAGGTGAAAAGGGCGATAAAGGAGATGCTGGTCAAAACGGAACTGATGGTAAGAATGGTACTAGTGTCTTAACTGGTAATGGTATCCCTAATAACGACTTAGGCAATATAAATGATTCATATATTAATTTAGATACTTATGATTATTATGTTAAAGACGAATCTGGATGGTTATTAAAAGGTAATATTAAAGGGGCTAATGGTATTGATGGTACTGATGGAATAAATGGAAAAGATGGTATTGATGGCGCTGATGGTACTGATGGAATAAATGGCAAATCAGTATATGAAATCTATATAAGTAATTATCCCAATTATCCAGGAAGTGAAGAAGAATGGATAAAAGATTTAGCATTAAATAAATTAGCAGTTACAATTACATTTAATACTAATTATGGTAGTGATATCAATAGTATTACTTATTGTAAAGGTGAAATCGTAGAGATAACCGATTTTGAAACACCAGTTAAAAGTGGATGGAAATTTATTGGATGGAGTTTTAATGATACAAATGATGCAATCATTGATGAATCATTTGTTGCTTTAAGTGACACTACTCTATATGCTCAATATGAAGAAACAGAGCACTCAAAAGGTGAGTTACTATCAGTTGCTACTACAAGTGTTGATGGAGTGTCTTCTGCCGGATTATTTACTTGTAAACATTGCGGTGAAGAATACTACGATACTATTACATATGAAGATATAGGAGTTCCTGTTATAAATTTAAATGGTGATTTTACAGGTATTTCTAAAACTAATGAAGTAAAAATTTCATCATCATATGAAAGTGAAGATATATCATTTGAATCTGATGCAACTGTAAAAGTTCAAGGTTCAAGCTCAGCTGGTTATCCTAAGAAAAATTATAATATTAAATTTTATAAGACTGGAACAAATTATGCTAAGAAATATAAAGTAGAATTGTTTCCTGGTTATGGTGTTCAAAGCAAATACACATTAAAGGCTAACTATGTAGATTATTCGGAAGCAAGAAATGTTGTTTCAGGTGATATCTGGGGAGATATCGTAAGAGCAAGAAAAACTCAAAATGAATTGAGTAATTTAACTAATGGTGGTGCAGTTGATGGCTATTCTGTATTAATTTTCCAAAATGGTTCATATCAAGGCCTTTATACTTTAAACTTATCTAAAGATGGATATATGTTTGGTATGGATGATGAAACTTGTCAACAAGCTTTAATTAGTACAGGAACTTGGAATGATTCTGTTGCACTCAAAGAACATATTAGTTCTGATTGGTCTAATGGTTGGGAAATTGAATATTGTTCTACTGAAGATGATGAAACTCTAGGCACATCATGGGTAGCGGATAGTTTTAATGAATTCATGGATTTTTTAAATAATAATGATGGTGAAACATTAAAAGCTCATTTAGCAGAATATGTAGACATAGAAGCTGCAATAGATACATTGATTTATACTTCATTCATTTATGCAGGTGATAATATAGCTAAAAATATGTTATGGGCTACATATGATGGGAAAAAGTGGATTCCTAGTATGTATGATATGGATGGTACATGGGGAATGGTATGGGATGGATCTTTCAAATATGATGCAGCCAATGCTTGGTTCCCATATACAGGAAATAATCTTTGGGCTAAGATATGGACTAATTATCATGATGAAGTAGTAGAAAGATATGCTGAATTAAGGGGCGGTGCTTTATCATTGAGTAATATAAGTTCAAAATTTAGTTCATTCTTTGATATGGTTCCAGATATGTTATATGATGCTGAAACTATAAAATGGACTGGTGTTCCTAGTAAAAATATCAATCATGAAACTCAAATTATTTCATGGGCTATAACTAGAACAAGAACTATGGATGAATTCTTTGGTGTTACTATCGATGAAAATGCTTTTAAAACTACTTTTTCGGTAGATAATGAAGGTTCTATTGAAATATATAAAACTCAAGATTATTCAAAGAAATCTGATAGTAGTTTAATAACTTTCGCAAGAAATTCTGATACTGGATTATTAGATTCTACAGGCGAGGGACAAATTAATTTTAAAGTAATTGTTCCTTCTGGATATAAGATTGAATCTATCACAATTAATGGTTCATATAAAAATTTAAAAACTCCTGATGATACTCAAGCAAAAAATACATATAGAATAACTAAAGTAAAAAGTGATTTAGAAATTATTATTAAACTTATTAAAGTGGAAGAATAGATATTATATTCTTTTTAAAATTGTAACTTTTTATTAACTTTATAGTTCAGTTTAAATGGTAACAATAGAAGTGTAGTTTATTAGCCTTCAATAATGTAGGTTAATGAGTTACACTTTTCTCTTATATGTTAAGATTATTATTATTAATGAAGGTAAAACTCTATATAAGAAAAGTCATTAAAGATATAGTGAACACCTTAAGCTGAACTAGTTTATTGCAAAGACTTTAGGAATTCTATGAAGTACATTCTATTACAGTTAGTGACTAATTATCTGAAATGTTTTTGCAATTACATATAAGTGAGAAAATTGGAATAGGAGTTCCTATATAAATGATTAATGTAAATATTAATTACATAAATAATGAAAATGTTTTCACTATAGAATTTTCAAGGGAAGATAGAAATCAAGGTGGCGAAATAACTGGCGAAA
>CAVJGK010000173.1:0-2732 GCA_963648895.1 Lachnospiraceae bacterium
CAAGGATTTTTTGAAGCTAGTAATGAATATTTAAAAACATTAGAAAATTATATTTCTAAATATAATGTAAGTGGTGAAATTAAACTTTGGAGCGTTGGTTTTTCTCGTGGAGGAGCCATTAATAATATCGCCTTAGGTCAAATTGATAAAATGATATCTAATAATACTTCTTTATTTAATTCCAAAGTAACATTACAAAAAGAAGATATTTATGGATATTGTTTTGAAGCACCAAAGGGAGTATCTTCCAAAGAAGAAATATCTCCAAAAGATAATATATATTCCAATATTCATAACATTATTAATTGCAATGATATTTATACTAAAATTGGTTTTAAAGAGTTTGATTTTACTTCATATGGAGTAGATTATTATTTACCAGATTCAATGCGCAACAAAGATTATGATAAATTGATCACTAAAATGAAGAATGCATATGAAACCTTAGAATATAGCAAAGAAAATGGTGATTATACTGTAGATGATTTTTCTTTAAATCATGAAGAACAATCTTCTTACAGTGTGATAGAAGGAAATAATGTCAGTGTTAATTCCAACGTTGGATTATATTTAGATGATCTTTTAGAATGTATTGCAGTATTTGGTATTCAATCACAAGAAAATTATTATCAAACTTATCAAGAAGCTTTGAGTGAATTATTTGAAGTTATCTTTAAAAATGGTACACCTAAATTTACTTTTAAAACTCTCGCGATGAATTTAGTTAGATATTTAATTTCTTCTTCCAATGTCGATGTAATGATTAATAATTTATTAAAAGATCCAGCATCTTTTAGTAATGATTTTATCGTTTTACTTCGTTCTAATTTAGTATCTTTAGGATTAGAAATTAAACCAGAAGTATTAATGAATTCCTTAAAATCTTTTGTAACGATGGCAATTTCTATTTTTACATTGATGAGTTCTTCTTTTACTCCATTGTTTAATTCAAGCAACATCTCCGCGATTTTAGAATCTACCACTCCAGAAGTTACTTTAGCCCATTTAATGGCTTTAGATCCAAATTATAATTCTTCTGTTATTGATTATAACTATGACGGTTCATATTATTGTTTAGATGTTTCTAAAGTAACATCTGAAAGCAAAGTTGTTATTTATGATGAAGATAACAATGAAGTAGGAAAATTAGAAAATGGTGAAATAGATGCAACTTTATCTCTAACTGGTGGTAATTATGGAAATATTGTTTATTTTTATCTTCCAGTAGAACAAGTTTATAGCATTGAAATTAGCAATGTAAGTTCTTATTCATTAACTTATTTTGATCAAACAAATTTAAGCACCAATTTAAATCCTTATTCAAGTGGAGATGTGGGTTATTATTTTAAAACAAGTACAACTACCTACCCAGAGAAAAACAAATAATTATGAAGATAAAAAAGAATGTTGAAATTGAAAGAGTAACTCCTAATGTAAATCAAGGGTTAAATGATTCACAAATTGAAGAAAGAATCAAAAATGGATTAGATAATAAGAATAAAGCTAATGTTGAAAAATCTTATGGAAGAATCATTTTTGATAATTTCTTTAACTCTTTTAATGTTGTTTTAGTTTCGATTTGCTTAGTATTTTTATTCTTTGTTTTCAACCTTAATATGACAGGCCATAAAGATGTAGCAGATGAATATTTTGGTTATTCTAAATTTACATTTATAATCCCTGTTTTTATTAATTCAATCATTGGTAGCGTCCAAGAAATTCATTCAAAAGTAGTACTTCATAAAATAAATATTGTCAATAAAACCAAATCAAAAGTTATTAGAAATTCTAAAGAAGAAAATATCTTATCAGATGATGTAGTTTTAGATGATATTATTATCTTAAATGCAGGTGATCAAGTTATCTGTGATATTGAATTATTAGAAGGATCTTTAGAAGTTGATGAATCTTTATTAACAGGTGAATCTGATTTAGTTAAAAAGAATAAAGGAGATAAACTTTTATCAGGATCTTCTATCATTGTTGGCTCGGCAAAAGGATTAGTTACAAGTGTAGGAAGTGATACTTATGCAAGTAAGTTATCTAACAAAGTTAAATCTATTTCAAAAAATAAATCAGAATTAATGGTAAGTATTTTTTCTTTGATTAAATTTTTAGCTTTTGTATTAATTGGTATCGTCATTGTTGTTACTGCAACTTTAGTTTATAAAGTGGGTAGATGGGGAGATGATCCTAGCGTTTGGTCTGAATCAATGGATGTGACTTATTCTTTATCATCTGCTTCTACCTGGGCAAGAATTGTTTTAACAATTGGGGCGTTTGCCATTGGAGTAATTCCTACTGGCCTTGTTTTATTGACTTCATTAACTTTAGCCATTTCAATTGTAAGGTTAGCCAAAGAAAATACTTTAATCCAAGATTTATATTCATTAGAAAATTTATCAAGAGTCAATATTCTTTGTTTAGATAAAACAGGTACTTTAACCGATGGAAGTATGGAAGTTGAAAAACAAATATTTTTCGCCAATGAAGTAGAAGTTATTAAATACATTAAAGAATTTAATTATTCTTCTAATGACAATAATGCCACGGCGATGGCGATAAAGAATAAATATGGTATAAGTGAAATAAAAGATTTTGAATATGTTCCTTTTTCTAGCAAGGTTAAATCGTCTTGCTTAATATATAAAGATGGAACTAAATTAATTCTTGGTGCACCTGAATATTTAATGGATATTAATTCTAAAGAATATGATAGTGTAAAAAAAGAA
>CAVJGK010000174.1:0-2701 GCA_963648895.1 Lachnospiraceae bacterium
TAATAAATTAATTAAAGCATATGAAGATAATATCAATTCTATTGAAGATGAAATATTATTCAATTATGGGGATAATTTAAAATTGTTTATTCGTTATACCATTTTATTAAGTAAAAACTTTGATACTAATGATATTGAATGTTTAATTATTTGTTATGATATCACCAAGAATAGATTATTCTTAGATAATCAAAAAGAAGTTCTTGCTTCTGCTTTATTTAAAGCGCGTGAATCTTCTAATGTTAAATCTAAGTTCTTATCAAATATTTCTCATGATATTAGAACACCTTTAAATGCGATAATTGGTATGAACCAAATTGCCAAAGAAAATGTTAATAATAAAGAAATATTACTAGATGCTTTAGAAAAAGTAGATGTATCTAGTAAACACTTATTAAACATGGTTAATGATATTTTATCTTTAAGCAGTATTGAAGCTAATAAGATGGCTTTAAAAGAAGAAACTATCTCATTTAAAAAGAGTATTGAAATGTTTTATGAATTGGCAATCGGGCAAAATTCTATTAAGAATTTAAAACTTGTTTTTAACGATAAAACCACATTCTCTGGACAAGTATCTGTCGATGTAACTAGATTAAACAATGCTTTAATTAACATTGTTAATAATGCGATTAAATATACTCCTTTAGGAGGACAAGTGAATATTGAAATTAAAGAAGGTATTTCAAAATTTAATGACTATATTCATGTGGATTATATAATAAGTGATAATGGGGTTGGGATGAGTGAAGAATTTATTAAAAAACTATTTATCCCATTTGAAAGAGAGAAAAAAGAAGAAACTAAAAATGTGGCAGGAACTGGTATTGGACTATCCATATCAAAAGCTATAATTAATTTGATGAAAGGTAATATTCAAGTTGATTCTAAAGTTGGCGAAGGAACAACGTTTATAGTATCTGTTGATTTAAAGAAAGTTGAAACTAAACAAGTTGATGATGAAGAATATTCAATTGCAGGAATGAAAATTTTAGTAGTTGATGATAATTCAATGAACCAAGAAATTATCACAAGAACCTTACATTCTTTAGGTGCGAATAGTATTTCTTTAAAAGACGGTAATGAATTTGTTAACTATATAAAAAATAATCCTAATAGCGATATAGATTTAGTTCTTTGCGATATAAAAATGCCAAATTTAGATGGCTGGGAAGCTACTGCTCGTGTTAGAATGTTAGACAGCCAATTGGCACATAATATTCCAATTATTGGACTAAGCGCGAATGCATATCAAAGCGATATTGCTCATTCGATTGAAGTAGGAATGAATGGGTATGTTACTAAACCGATTATGAAACAAGATTTGTTAAAAGAAATTAAGAAAGTATATGGAGGAAAAAATAAATGAAACAATATTTAGATTTAGCTAGATATGTACTTGAAAATGGTCAAGTTAAAAAAGATCGTACAGGAACAGGTACAATATCTGTATTTGGATATCAATTTAGATGCAATTTAGAAGAAGGATTTCCATTATTAACAACTAAAAAAGTCTTCTATAGAGGTATTTTAGGTGAATTATTATGGATTATTTCAGGTTCAACTAATATTAAACCATTAGTTGATCAAAATATTAAAATTTGGAATGATTGGCCATATAAAGCTTATACTGAATGTTCTGAATATAAAGGTGAAACAATGGAAGAATTCATCCAAAAGATTAAAGATGATGAAGAATTTGCCAAAAAATATGGAGAACTTGGACCAGTATATGGTAAACAATGGAGAGATTTCTTTGGTGTTGATCAATTATTAAATGTGGAAAAATCTATTAAAGAAAATCCTTTCTCAAGAAGACATATTATCTGCGCTTGGAACCCTAAAGAAGTTGATTCTATGGCTTTACCTCCTTGTCATGCATTTGTTCAATTTTATGTATCAGGAGATGGAAAGAAATTATCTTGCCAATTATATCAAAGAAGTGCGGATATTTTCTTAGGCGTACCATTTAATATCGCAAGTTATGCAACATTATTATATATTATGGCGGATGTTTGTCATTTAGAAGTTGGTGATTTTGTCCATACATTTGGTGATGCACATATCTATTTAGACCATGTTGATGTTATTAAAACACAACTTGAAAGAACACCAAGAAAATTACCTAAGTTAATTATTAAAAATCATCATGATTCAGTAGTTGATTATAAGATGGAAGATTTTGAAATTGTTGAATATGATCCTTATCCTCCTCTTAAAGGAAAGGTAAGTGTTTAATATGTTTAAAATTATTGTCGCACACGATCCTAATAGAGTAATTGGTAATGGATTATTAATCCCTTGGCATATTAAAGAAGATTTTAAACATTTTAAAGAAACAACAACAGGACATGTTATTGTCTATGGATCAAATACCTTTAAATCAATTGGACACGCTTTACCAAATAGAAAAAATATTGTAATAAATACGAATAAAGATTATCCTGCTGAAGGATGTGAAATATGCACAAATTTAGATGAATTAATTAAGCAATACAAAGATTCAGATGAAGTTGTCTTTATTTGTGGTGGAGCTTCTATTTATCAACAATTATTACCATATACTGAAGAATTAATTATTTCTGAAGTTAAAAAAGAATATGAAGGTAATATATATTTTCCAGAATATAAAGACCAATTTGAACTTTATAAAGAAGACCCAAGAGAAGAATTTATTATTAAATATTATAAAAGGAAACAT
>CAVJGK010000175.1:0-2676 GCA_963648895.1 Lachnospiraceae bacterium
ATAAATAATACATGAATTAAACTCTAAATTCTAGATAAATTGCATACAAAAAGCAGTCCAAATGAACTGCTTTTTAGAAATTTAAAATTATTAAAGACCTGGGAATGGTGGAGGAGTAGGAATTGAAGAAGCTTCAAATGAAGTAGTTACTTCAGAAGTAGTTACATTAAGATTTAAATAATAATTACCTTCGAAAGTAGGAATTTCTAAACAAATGCCACCATCTTTGATACTAAAACTCATATCTTTTAATAAAACAGAAGTAGATTCACCAATAACTGCTTGGTATGATAAACCAGTTGAATCTTTGCCAAATACTAATGTTGATTCATTAATAGTATATGTTCCATTGAATTTAGAATAATCGCTATAGTCTAATTTTCTTGTCAAATTAATTGTTGTTTCTCCATCAGTGTAGACGGCGTTATATTTATCACCCTTAGAAATTACTAATGAACCTGTAGATGTTGTATAAGTAATAGTTGATTCATCTTCACTGACGTTTGTATAAGAAACGCTAGTACCATTGACATATAAATCAGAATTATTGATGTAGATAATATTATTCATATCTTCATCACAATAAACACCCCAAGATTTAACTAAGGTATTATCATAATAATTTAATGAACCAATAGATACATGATCAGAATAAACATTTAATGCAATAGGAGTATTTTTATAAGTAAATATAATTTGAGCGATAAATTCCGAATCTTCTTGAGTGATGATGTAATAAGGATATTCAACATCTCTATCTAAACCTGTTTTATCAGCATTAGTTGTATCAAGAGTTAATTTACCATCGGCAGTAATTTTAATATTTTCAATACCATAAGTGCCATATGCAGAATAAGTACCTGCAATTGTTTCAAAAATATCTTTTGTTACATAATATTTTGCTTCGATTCCATCTTCGACTAATACAGCTGTACCTGCTAAATTGAATGCGACTAATGAATCTGTGCCTTTTAATTTTAAAGCAAATTGACTAAAGCCATTTGGTACATAAGTTGTAAAACTATATTCATAGGTTTTTTCACCAATTGTGACATGACTTGCATCAACTTTTAATGTATCCACACCATTAGATGAATAAGTGCCATAAACTTTATCTAAAGAGGAACTTGTATAAGCTAAATATGATTCATCTCCATCTTTGTATAAATATAAACCGATTAATGGATTTGCGATATGTAATTCTTTATTTCCTAATTTGATATAAGGTTGAGAATCTCCATGAGAATAAACATATGTAGCTTGGCCTACTTCAGCACCAATAGTATATTGTAATGAAGAATTAATGCTAAAAGTTGAAGTTAAGTCATCATCATGGATAACATATTCATTCGCGAATAATTCTTTGAATGCTTCATCGTTTAAATAATATGAATCTTTGGAGTCAACACTAACTTTAATTGCAGTTTCACTTTTTTCTGGTGTAACAATATATTTTTTATTATCATTGACAAATGAAATAGCTTTACGGTTATTATAAATTACGTAGTCAAAAGTAATACTTGTACCATTAAATTCTAATGAATAAACTTCACTATCTTCATCGTAAATATAAGCGATTGTATTAACTTTATCTGTAAATGTGCCTACCATTTCAGAAGTATCGTTAATTGGATAGACACTTACTTTAGTGCCTACTTCAAATGTAATATAGTGATGATGAAAACGAATTTTTGCATCTTGGTTATCTAAAGTTGTTCCAACATAGAAGCCATTATCATCTTTTGCAATTGATAATGTTCCTTCTTTTTCACCCCAATATAAAATACCTTCTTCTAAATCGGCAGTAATAGAAATAACTTCGCTTCCATCAAAAACTTCGACACTTTGAATTAAACCAAAGTCAGTGACTGAATTATCATATTCATATAGTGGATCATAGAAATGAACAGAATTTTCATCCATGATTAGTTGAGATTCTCCCCAACCATCACCATCTGAATCATATTCTTCATAAGTGATATAATAATTATCTTTACTACCTCTAATACGAGTTTGTCCTAAATATGATTGTTCGTTAGACCAATAAATGCCACTGACATGATCAGTTGTAAAACCATTACGAGCATTATCAAATTCATTAGTGATAACATAATAAATGTTGGATACATCACTATCACCATAGGAAGAATAAAGTCCTTGGTATTTGGCAATATCTGGTTGATATGTGCCATAAGTGACATATTCATTATCAACTTTTGTTTCTAAATGTAAGAAACCATCACCTTCTAAATCAACATAAGCTCTATAACTAGTTCCATTGTTATAAGCCTTGTCGAAATATAAAGCTAAAGTTGTTGTTTCATCGATACTTTCATCTTTAACGCTTGTTGGAGTTAAAGAAATAGAAGTAGATGAACCTTCCAAAGTAGCTTTTTTAGAATTAATAACTAAAGTACCATTAACTCCATAGAATGTACCAACTAAATAGTATAAATCTTTATCATCTAAATTGATTGTTGGTAATGAATTAGATGAATTTGAAGAAGTAGAATCAAAACTTGATGTAGATGTCGAACTGGAACTATCTGAAGAAGATGACATAGAAGAAATGTCATTTCCACAGCCTATGGTCAAAATTGATGATAATACTAATGCGCATGATGCGAATAATTTTTTATTTTTCATAAATATCCCCCCTTTGTTTATAATAATTTT
>CAVJGK010000176.1:0-2621 GCA_963648895.1 Lachnospiraceae bacterium
TTAGTAAATGGAAAGATTCTTTGAGTTTCATCAAAGATAATATATTCATATTTATCTAAAGTAGAACAAGAAACTTTAGATAATTCTTTGATAGTTAAATTAGGAATCGAATCATTTAATTTTATATGTCCTTCAGATAATGGTTCTACATTGATAATTAATACTTTTCCATGTTTAGAAAAATCTATTGCAAGATCATATAAAAGCAATGTTTTACCTGTTCCAGGTTCACCGGTTAAAGCAAAGATTGATTCTTTATTTTGTTTAATTGAATCTTTAATTTTCTTTTTAATATCTCTTTGATGAGGAGTTAAAATATATTTTCCATCAATAAACTTTTTATTATCATTTAAAGGTGAAACTAAGATATTTTTAGGATTATAAATTTCATCTAAAGAGATAGATTCATCTAAAGGTAAAGAAAGATAATCTAATAATTCTTCTTTAGTTGCTTCAACAAGTTTTTTATCTTCTAATTTATATAATTTATTTAAGCAACTCTTATAAGTAAAATGAACCATCTTTGGTTTACCAATAACTCTAGTAAAATAGGAATTTTGTTTTAATTGATCCAATACTTTATTTAAGCTAATATCACCGCTTTTAAGTTCAATATTAATAACAGTATCTTTAGTAATTTTTAATAAATCCATCTCTTTATTTAAATGAGGAACGACATAACCAAAAATAAATCCTTGAATTAAAGGAGAATTATCTTCAATTCCTAAAAATTTTAATAATTTTTCAATATCTTGAATCTCATTATGATGGTATTCTCTACCATAGTAAAAATCACAAAGATATGATACATATTTTTGTGACAAAACTTGTTCATGCGACAATTTAACTAAATCATATAAAGACACTAACTTATAAGACATATAATCACCTATTTTTTATTTCCTGCTAAAGCAATGGGAGAAGTTTTTACATAAAATATTTCATTATTATTAACAATTTCATTGTAAATATCTTTATTAGTTTTACAACTACCAGCAGAATTTAAAGCTTCCATTGGAGATTTATTAGATATATAGAAAGTTAATAATTTATTTTCATTTCTCTTTTTAAGAATAGGTAAAATGATATCTTGTTTAGTATTAGCATAAACACTTTCCATCATAAAATTATCTAAAAATAAATATTTTACGTTGGTAAGCATATCAAAATCATATTCATAATTCGCAGGATTAAAACGATAATTGGAAGATAAATCATTAAAAAATCCAATAAAGTCAATATAAGCAATATATTCTTTATTTAAAGATAATGATAAAGATTTAGCAAAAACTGACATCATAAAGCTTTTACCAATGCCATCTTCTCCATAAAGATAAATTCCTTTATCCACTTCTACACCTTTAGCGATTTTAGCCATTTTAGTAACAACTTTAATTCGATCGTTAGCGAAATAATTTAATAATTCTTTTAAAGGATAAGAAAAACATTCTTGTTGAGCATCACAGATAATAAATTTAGAAGTTACTTCATCAACATCTTTTTTGAATTTGCAACGGTCAATTCTTTCTTCAATCTTTTTAGTTTTATTATCATAATATAAAGATAAATAAAAGCCATTTTTAGAACATTCTTTTAAGCCTAAACAATTCTTGCATTTGACACAGTCTTTCATGACCGCGTTAAAAATTGATACATTATTATAAACAAATTCTTCAGATAGATTATTAGATTTAATAAAATCCGACATTTGCTTATTTTGATATATTTGTTTAAAAGTATCTTTTTTTATTTGTTCAATTTTTTCATAATCTAAAGAAATAATTTCATCGATATTAATAGCCATATTATAAGCCCTCAATTAAGGAAGATAAATCTTCTTTAGAAATAGAATTTTCTTCTTCAACCTTAGAAGAAGGATTATCATTTTGATATTCTTGTTTCTTACGGCGATTATTTTGTTTTAAATAATTCATCGCATCAAGAGTGGAAGTAATTCCTTCACGATTGATACTCGCAGCAATTTTTGTAACATAAGTTCTTGATAATTGATTATTATTTCTTTCTAAACAATAATCGATTAAGACATTAATAACAGAAGAATTTAAGCCATATGCTTCATTTAATTCGGTGATCAATTTAACATCACTTGGTGAAACTGCCCCATTATTTTGTTTTAATTTTAAATAATCCAAAGCGGAATAAGTTTGCATAATTTCAATCTTTTTACCTATCTTACTAGTTGAATCATAAGCGATATTATTTGAACCATTCTTTCTTAAAACTTGGTATGATTTATCTTTGACGCATAAATCTTTTAACATATCATAATCAATTTTATCTTTTTCATTAACGCGGTAGCATTGGGATACATAATCTGACATTATTTCTTCATTTACTCCATATAATAAAGCAATTTCAGAAATCTTTTTCATATCAGATTTTTTGATTGATTTAGGTAATATATTTAAATTTTCAATGCATGATAAAAATTTAGCGTTATCAAATCCTTTAGAAACATCAATAACTTTTCTTCCATAGCCTCCAACAATATTTAAAGTTGAAGAATAATCATCATAATTGATATCGTTTTGATATATATCCTTATAAGAAGCACTAATTTCATTATAGCCTTCTAAATCAAGTTTCTTAGTTTTATATCT
>CAVJGK010000177.1:0-2558 GCA_963648895.1 Lachnospiraceae bacterium
GATGTTAATATATTAATAGTTATATATTATTTAATTGCTATTATATTAATATAAAGATATTTTAATAAAGGCATCAAAAAACCTCCTAATGGAGGCAAAAAATATTTAGTTATAATTATTTTTTATTAATTATCTATTTTTTCAATTTTAAATACATTAATTGTATCCACATCAGGACAACAGAATATATTACTTTTTAAAGTTCCTCCATAACGGAGAATATCAACCATTGGAAAAAGAACATGCATCGCAAGAGGGCAAATTTTTCCTCTTTCAGTATCAAAATCAAAACTATCTCCTACTTTATGTCCTCGATGACAAGGATGTGTACCTTTTTGATCAACGATAGTTATTTTAATTTTCATGGTTTACCTCACTTATATATTTTTCAATATTGATGCCTAGATATTTATCTTTGTTACCAATATTTTTTTCTATCATGTTTCTTACTTCATCCATTGCAATATGGGTAGCTTGTTTTAAATCTAAGCCTTTAATAATTCCACTTAATAATATTGAAGAAAATATATCACCAGTTCCTGGGAATCTTACATCGATATAATCATAATCAATACTAAAATATTCACTAGTTTTATCATCATATCCGATAACTGAATGTTTATTATTTTCCATTACTGAAGTTATAACAACAGATTTAGGGCCTAATGCTTTTAAAGAAGATATTAAGTCTTTCCCTTCTTCACTAGTAATATTAGTTCTATTTAAATATTTAGATGTAAGTAAAGTAGCTTCCGTAAAATTAGGAATTAATAAAGAAGCATAACTACTTAATCTACGCATTATTTCAATATTCTCTTCATCTAATCCATTATATAATTTGCCATCATCACCAAGAATTGGATCAACTAAAACAAATAAAGAAGGATCATTTTGATTCTTAATTAATTTTTCTATTACATTAATTTGGTTTTTATTAACCATAAATCCTGTTGATATCGCATCAAATTTAAAATTCAATTGATTCCATATATCAACAGTTTTATCCATATAATCGGTAGTATCTAATATATTAAATAAACCGTAATCTAAAGTATTAGAAACTAATGCCGTTGGTAAAGTACTAACATCAATTCCATCAAGCGATAATAAAGGTATCATTGCAGAAAGGGCAATTTTACCTCTGCCAGGAAAATCATTAACTAAACAAATTTTTTTCATATTTCTTCCCCCCTAATTTATAATTTATGATAAAAGCCAATCAATTAAATTTAAAGACTTAATACCATCATAAGAATTTATATAATTTCTGTCCAATGATAAAATGATTTTCTCATAATTATCATTAATCATTTGAAGTGGTCTTAATTCACGTTCTCTTGTTTCTTTTACAAGCATACTTTCAGTTACTTGAATATATAATTTTTCATTTGGTTTTTCAGCAATAAAATCAATTTCCATTTCTCCTACTTTGCCAACATACACATGGTAATCTCTTCTTATAAGTTCTAAAAATACAATGTTTTCTAATATGTGTCCTCTATCTGCATCACGATAACCAAGTAACATATTTCTAAATCCCATATCTATAATATAATTCTTTTCTAACGTCTTTAATAATTGTTTACCTTTTACATCATATCTATGAACTGAATAGAAAATAAATGCAGCATTTAACATAGAAATATACTTATCTACTGTTTTACCCGCAACATTCTTACCTTTGTCTTTGTTGATATCTCCTTCGTTAGATAATACATTTCCAATATTATTAGGTGAAGTAATAGAACCAATATTAGAACAAAGGAACATCACAATTTTATGAAGTGTAGTCTGATCCACTTGATTATTTCTTTGTAAAATATCTTTCAACACAACGGTTGAATATATACCTTCAAGTGCTTGAGAGCTTCTTGCTTCATTAAATTGATAGTCTTTTAAAACTGGCATTCCACCAAATTGCAAATAATTTTGAAATTTTTCTTCCATCGTAATAGATTCGTTAAAATCATAAAAATTCAAAAATTCTTTGAAAGATAATGGTAGCATTCTAATCTCTACATATCTTCCTGAAAGAAGCGTAGAAAATTCCGAAGATAATAAATAAGCATTTGAACCTGTAATGTAAATATCAACATCATAATCTAGGCGGAAAGATTCAATTGCTTTTTCCCAATGTTCAACTACTTGTAATTCATCAAAAATCAAATAGGTTTTTCCTGTCTTTGGAATACGATCAGAAACATATTCATAGAAGCTAACACAATTAGAAAGATTACGATAACGTAATGATTCTAAATTCATATGAATAATATTTTCATCACGAACACCATTTTTTAAAAGATATTGGTGAAACAAATCCAATAACGATGATTTTCCACATCTACGAATTCCGGTGATTATTTTAACTAAGTCTACATCAATATTCTCGATTAGTTGTTTTAAATATTCAGGACGATTTATAAGCTCATTCATAGTTGCCTCCTATTCTTCTTATTTAAGATTAAACTGAAAGTTATATTTTTTCAATAGTTTCAGACTTGTAAGTTAGAAACTTCATAAAAAAGTATATTTTTTGACTTATACATCCAAAATTATAT
>CAVJGK010000178.1:0-2525 GCA_963648895.1 Lachnospiraceae bacterium
GTGGTTAATAGTTTAGAATAAATATTGTTTACGGGGTAGAATTATGAATTTTATAAAAAAGTTAAAATCTCTTAAAATATTTGATTATATTTTTGTCTTACTAGAAATAATTATTTTAGGTATTTTAGTTCTCTTTCAAATTAAAACTTTAGTTACTTGTTCTGATTTAGTTAAATACACTCAACTATATTATCCAGGGGCTAAAATATGTAAGATATTTTTAATTGCATTACCTTTATTATGGATTATTTCTTATTTCATTAGCTTTATTTTTGAAGATAAACATGAAATTAAAGATTTAAAAAATTTAATGGTCGTCTATGTTTTATTAGGATTTATCGCAAATATGTTTACTTTAACAATGGAAGATTATCCTTTAATTAATATGATAATTTTCTTTGTTTCTTATTTGTTGCTTGGAATTACTTTAATGAAAGATTTAAAAGAACTAGTCGTCCATGCAATATCAATAATTTTATTTATTGCCTTAGGTTTAGTTGTTTCTTCTTTAAGAACGCCAATAGGAATTGTTGCTTGTTTATGTGCCTCTTTATTACTTTCAAATTTAATTCTTACAATTTTAAAATTAATAAATACTAAAGACAAATTTTATATCTATATTTTATTAGGTGTATCATTTGCTTTAATATCAGATCTAAGCATTGGTTTAAGAACCGCTATAAGCAATAACAATTTAAACAATGTAGTTTCCATGATTGTTTGGCCTACATATGTTATTAGTCTAGTTGCTTTTATCTTTGGTTATAATATCTATCACCAAGGATTAGAGCAAAAAGAAAAAGACAAATAAATATTACATTTACTTTATACATTTTCATAATGTATAATGTATTAAGTTATTCGAGGTGTGAATATGAAAACTTTAAGTGTTGTAGTACCAATGTATAATGAAGAAGAAATGATTCCATTATTCTTTGAGAAAATGAATGATATATTCTCTAGAATTACCAATTATAATTGTGAATATGTTTTAGTTAACGATGGTTCTAAAGATAAAACATTAGAATTATTAAAAGAATATAAAGCTAAACAAGATAATATCCATATCGTTTCATTTTCAAGAAACTTTGGTCAAGAACCTGCAGTTGCTGCAGGAATTAAATATGCCACTGGTGATTTAGTAATCGTCATGGATTGTGATTTCCAAGATCCACCAGAATTAATCTTTGATTTATTAAAAAAATATGAAGAGGGATATTTAGTTGTTAACGCTCATCGTGTTGATAGATCTTCAGATTCATTCTTAAAAAGATTTACTGCTGAAAAATTTTATAAAATCATTTATAAATTATCTGGCAAAATCAAAGTACCAAACAATGTCGGAAATTATCGTTTAATCGATCGTAAAGTAGTTGATGAAGTCAATGCTTTAAATGAAAAGAATCGTATCTTTAGAGTTGAAGTTCCTTATGTTGGACATAAAACAACAACCGTTGACTTTGTAAGAGCTCCTCGTCCAAAGGGAGAAACTAAATATAGTTATAAATCAATGTTTAATCTCGCCGAAGATTTCATTGTTTCTAGTTCAGAACTACCTTTAAAATTCTCTTTCAAATTCGGTATTGCTTGCACCATTTTTAATATCTTATTATTAATCGCATCTATCGTCTTATTAATTGTAAATGAATGTGTAACCTTCCTTGCAGGAGGAACATTGTTATTCTTAGCTTTAATGATTATCTTCTCAATATTTACTGCATTAGGTATTGGATGTATCTTCATTGGAATTAATGGCATGTATCTTGCCAGAATCAATAAAGAAACTATTTCTCGTCCTGTTTATATAGTTGATGAATATTTATAAAAAAATATGGAGTTTCAAACTCCATATTTTAATTTGCGATATTTTCTACCACACTTACTTTTTCTCTTCCTTTAATAAGCAAATAAGTTAATAATAATGTTCCACCTAAAGAAACAACAAATCCATATTTAACACCTTTTTCTTGATAAACAATTTTAATTTGATGTTCTCCTTTAGAAACATCGTCTAAAGATGCAACTGTAAATATGTCATATCCTTTATAAGTTTTAACCTTTTTTCCATCGATATAGATTTTAAAATTTGAATCATAAGGAAGGGTGAATAATAATTCTTTATTTTCGCCATTATAATTAAAACTACCTTCATATGCATAAGAAAAAGTTGAAGATACATTCTTTAAATTATTAATTCCTTCTTGTTTTAAATTAGAAGTATATTTAGTTAATAAATTTAAATCTTCATAATAAATTTCTGGTCTAATCATTTCATTATTAAATTTCCTTTTAGCCACCATTTTAATATAGTGGGTAGATTGGAAACTATCAACTGAGTGGATGCCGTTATGTTGGCCACTTCCAAGTTCCATTCTTGCTCCATCAATATAGTAGGTGAAGTAAGAATTAAGATTTTTAACGCAGAAATATAGGTTATATAGATCTTTAGTTATATCTGGATTATCAAATTTAAAAATGATATAACTTTTTTCATCACCAGAATAATAATATTCATGGGTTTGTTC
>CAVJGK010000179.1:0-2508 GCA_963648895.1 Lachnospiraceae bacterium
AATAATATAATAGAAATTGACTTGTAGAAAGTAGGCTAACATGAAAAAGACAAAGGAAATTGTATTAGATGAAAATTTTGATCCTTCTAGCATTAAAAATATGTCTAATGAAGAATTAAAACTTTTAGCGAAAGAAGTAAGAAAAAAGATTATTGAAGGATGTTCCATTAACGGGGGACATCTATCTAGTAATTTAGGCGTAGTTGAATTAACTATTGCACTTTTTAAGTATTATGATTTTCCTAAAGATAAATTAATTTTTGATGTTGGCCATCAATGTTATACCCAAAAGATCTTATCAGGTCGTTCTTTAAAAGACTTAAGAAAAGAAAATGGAACTGATGGATTCCAAAAAAGAGAAGAATCTGTCTATGACTCATATGAAGCAGGACATTCTTCTACATCTATTTCAGCTGGAATGGGATTTGCTTTAAGTAGAGATATTAACAATGAAGATTATAATGTTATTTCTGTTATTGGTGATGCATCGATCGCGAATGGATTAGCTTTAGAAGCAATTAATAATTTAGATAATTTCCATCACAAGATGTTAATTATTTTAAACGATAATGAAATGTCTATTACAGAACCTGTTGGATCATTTAATCGTACATTACAAAAAATTAGAACTTCTAATAAATATATTACTTCAAAAAATAAATATAAGAAGTTCATGACTAAGAATAATTTCTTAAAGAAAATATATAATGTTTCAGCAAGATTTAAAGGCAAAGTAGCAAGACACTTACTTTCAACTAATGTATTTGAAGATTTTGGATTATATTATTATGGCATTGTTGATGGACATGATATTAACGCTATTTATAGAGCATTAAAGAAAATTGATAAAATCAATGAACCAGTATTATTACATGTATCAACTAAAAAAGGCTTTGGATATAAATATTCCGAAGTTGATTCTAAAGGTATATGGCATGGAGTTGGCCCTTTTGATATTCAAACAGGTGTAGCGAAATGCTCTTGTGATAAAACCCATATTTCATATGCAAAAGCATATTCTGATGAATTATTAAAGTTAATGGATCAAGATTCAAAAGTAGTTTCTATTACTCCTGCAACAGGATTAGGAAGTTCTTTACTCGCGATTAAAGATAAATACCCAGAACGTTATTTTGATGTCGGTATTGCAGAAGAACATGCAGTTACTTTCGCAAGTGGACTTGCTTGCGCAGGTAGTAAACCTTATGTTGTTGCTTATTCGACCTTCTTGCAAAGAAGTTATGATGAAATTCATCACGATGTAGCCAGAATGGATTTAAGTGTTAGACTTATTTTTGACCATGCAGGATTAGTTGGAGATGATGGAGAAACTCATCAAGGTATTTATGATGTTGCTTTCTTAAATTCAATTCCTAATCTGAGTGTGGTCATGGGCAAGGATTATGCCGATGTTCAACGCATTATGAAATTTTCTTTAAATTATAATCATCCTTTAGCGATTCGCTTCCCTAAATCTTGTTGCTTGTTAGATATAAAAGAAAATGTTCCATCTTTAGAATATGGACAATGGGATAAGTTAAAAAAAAGTTCTTCTAAAAATATTATCATTATTTCTTATGGACCCCATATTGGAGAATTAGAAAATAAATTGAATGATGTAACTATCATCAATGCAATTTTTATTTCACCAATAAATGAAAATGTTTTAAAAGAAGCATTAGATTATAAAAATATTGTTATTTATGATCCTTATGCAACTAAAGAAGGATTTATTCAACCAGTAAAATTAAAACTATATGAACTTGGTTATAAAGGTAATATTGTTTCGATTGGGTTACCTAATGTATTTGTTAAAAAAGGAACCGTTGAACAACAAGAAAAAAGATATCAAGTGGATGTAGAAAGCGTTATTAGCAAAATAAAGGAATTAGAAAATGGAAGTAATTAAAATAAAACCAATTGGATATTGCTTTGGAGTTATTAACGCGATTAATTTAGCTTTGAAAATAAAAAAAGAATATCCTTCAAATAATGTCTATTTATTTGGACAAATCGTTCATAATAACGATGTAACTAATATGTTATCGAAAAATGGTATTATCACCATTGATACAACTTTGAAAGATAAAATAGAATTATTAAATTCATTTTCTAAAGATGATGTAGTGATATTTTCCGCGCATGGACATGATAAAAAATATGATGAAATTTTAAAATCTAAAGGTGTTAAATTCTTTGATGCAACTTGTCCAAAAGTAGATAAAAATAATGATTTAATCAAAAAAGAAGCGCAACATAATAAAGTAATCTTTATTGGCAAAATCGGTCATCCTGAAACTGAAGCTAGTTTGTCAATATCAAATAATGTTATTTTATACGATATAAAAAAGGGAATGGATTATTCTTTAATCGATGTACCTTCACCTTTAGTGGTCAATCAAACAACATTATCTTTTTTAGAAATCGAAGATATTCATAAAGATATTAAGACTCATTTTCCAAGTGCAAATATCATTGATGAAATATGTGATGCGACTAGATTAAGAC
>CAVJGK010000180.1:0-2480 GCA_963648895.1 Lachnospiraceae bacterium
TGAAACTACATTATCAATACCATTAACAGATGAGCAAATTAAAAAGAATAAAGAAGGTTATTATAAGCAAAGAAAAACATGTTTAGAAGAATAAATATGATCAATTAAAAACATAAAATTACTACGTATATATATTGTTATTGTTTAGGCATAAAAAAGATGTTGATTACAGTTCGTAACCAACATCTTTTTTGATTATAACCAGCTCTTTTCTTGAGAACCAACCAAACTTTATTTTGATTGCCACCCAACAGTTTTTTGACGTCAACCAACATTTACTTTAGAGAGCCATAATATACTGATATATTATTAATTTACTAAAAATATCATTTACTCCTAAAAACTGGTTCCACTAATATCAGAAACAGATACTGTTGAAGCGCCCAAAGCAGCAATAATTTCGCTTAAACTACTTACACCAGCATCTGTAGAGTTATTAGGAGTAACTAATTGTCCACTATTACCATAGATTTTTTTCTGGATGTCATTGAAACCTTTCATAGCTTGTTCAATAACAGTTTTATATGTTAAGGACATACCTGCCTCCTTATTTTTTTAATTATAAAATATTTCCGTCTGAATCAAATTTTAAAGAATTTGTTATATAATTGCTAAATAGCTCATATGATGTAGCATAACCAGTATCGTCATAAGGGATAAAAAATGCGCCAGTACAATTTCCTTCATTATTTTTACTATCATATACTGCCAATCTAACAGTTATCCATAAATCATCTTCACTTAACATAGAGTATACTTTATATGTATATTCATCTTCAAAATCATCAGTGATTTTAGAATTTGCTAAAACTATAGAAATAATATCTGATTCTGAAGTTGCATCTTTTAATAATCTCATATCCATTTTAACTTTAGGACCAATATCATCAATTAATGTATATTTAACTTCAAAGGTACTGGTTCCATTAAAATACATTTCATACCCTTTATATAATAATTTATATTGAACTGTTTGTTCTTTATTTAATACAGATTGTAAATTGCCTTTATTTAAATCATAAAAAACTGAATCATCAGATATAATAGAAACATCATATGGAGTATTTATCAATCCTAATAACAATTTAAGTTGAGAACTAGATGTTGTATATGAAAGTTCACCTAAATTTTCAGGTAATAATAATCCATCTCCAGTAAATGTAAGAGTACAACTTATAGTATCACTAATATTTCCATCTCCATCCGCAAGAATAACTGTAAATGATAAAGTATCTGTTACAGAGATATTTGAAAAATTAGTAGAACCAAAATCAATACTTTTTACATAAATACCATCATGTGTTTCATCTTTATCTAATTGACAAAATTTAGCTTGATTAGCATTTGAAAGTATCATTTCTACTAATTGACCGTTCTTATCTTTTAAAACATTTTCAAGATTAGATTGATTATCTACTAAAAGTCTTTGCGGTAAGGTATACTCTGTTTGATATAAAACTGGAGCAATAGAATCTTTTAATGTAACATAGACACATGTATAAGTAGTTTTATAATCATCACTTTCTTCATAATATCCATCTTCATTATGTTCCATAACTGTAGTCTTTAACCAAACATTTTGTGGTTTATCAAATTCATTAGCAATAGGCCCAGTTCCATATGCATATTCAACGCCAGTAACTAAAGTTTTGGTATTATCATTTGATACATTAGAAGAATCTTCGGTTGTAGATGCATATAAAACAGTATCAGCATCACTGGAGTTATTGAAATTAGTTCCAATACCAAATAATGCGACATCAATATCGTTATCGCTATATCCACCTGTAGTTTGATCATGGAACTTCAAACCAGCACTATATGGAATAGTACCTGTATAGACAGTCATATAATAACTTTCAGTTTCTTCTTTAGCTTTCTTAATCGATATACCATTTCTTAAAGCCATTTTCTTCATATCTTCTTTCTTGCCAGAGATACATTGTTTTCCATATTCTGTAGGCATTACATAAATAGCCTTTAATGTAGATGCTGGATCTGTACTGGTATTTGCTGCACATGCAACCATACCTAAATTAGATAAAGCAATTAAACTTGCTAGAAAAATTTTCTTTAAATTCATATTAATTACCTCCCTCGTAATATATGTAATTTGATTTTACCCCCCCAGCCAAAATCAAGTATTCGTTGATTATTTTTCAAAATTTATATTCTTATTTCAGCCAGCTTACATACAAAAAGCGATGATAAATAATATTTTTTACCATCGCTTAGTTTGTCGCATTTAGTTATTTAATTAACCTCTTGATTTTGCACCCTGAATCATCTATATTATATTTGACAGGACTCCCCGCACCTCTCACGCAAGTGATGTGGCCCATGGGGAGACGTTTTTTTTAGGGGAATTTTTATATATGGAAGGTATTGACGAAGATAAACACTCCGTAATAATTGATGTAAAAGTACCAATTACATATGATGAACAAGTTCAAAGAATTATTGCAAAAGGATTCGTTGTT
>CAVJGK010000181.1:0-2434 GCA_963648895.1 Lachnospiraceae bacterium
TGAGTGAATTTATTTTTAAAGATATGATTAAAAAAGAAGGATTAGAATCAATTTTTTATATTGAATCTAAAGCTACTTCGAAAGAAGAAATCTATTTAGGAAGAGGTAATCCTATTTATCCTCCTGCTCAAGCATGTTTAAAAAGACATTATATTCCTTATTCTGAAGATAAAAGAGCAAGTCAAATAACAAAAGAAGATTATTCTTATTTTGATTATATTATTGGTATGGATGAATATAATATTAGAAACATGTTAAGAATATTTAATGATGATCCAGAACACAAAATTAAATTGTTATTAGAATATTGTTCTAAACATCAAGATATCGCCGATCCTTGGTATAGCGGTGATTTTGAAAAAACTTATGATGATATTGTGCAAGGTTTAACAGCTTTTAAGTCTTATTTAATCACTAAACACCACTTAAAATAAATAAACATTGAAATTATTAAGTATTAATCTTCTTAAAAAGGTTAATACTTTTTTCTTGCGTTGAATCTTTTTATTTCTAAATATATAATAAAACTAGTTTAAAGGAATTGAATATGAACAAAGTTACTTTTTTACCATCTATATATACAACTTTAGCAACTATTTTTAATAATCATGGATTTCACTTATATATAGTTGGAGGCACAACAAGAGATATATTATTAAATAAAGAATTGACTGATTATGATTTTGTTACTGATGCAACTATTGATGAAATGAAAAACTTTTTAGATGCTTCTAATTATTCAAATTCTGGTTCAATATCAATTAAATATGAAGGAATTAAAATTGATTTAACGACTTTAAGAAAAGAAAGTGGATATGAAGATTATCGTCATCCATCTAAAGTGACTTTTATAAAAGATCCTAAAGAAGATTCTTTAAGAAGAGATTTTTCTCTTAATGCCATTTATATCGATGAAAAGGGTACTATTTTAGATTTTCATCATGGATTAGAAGATTTAAAAAATAAGAAATTAGTTTTTATTGGTGAAGCAAATAAAAGAATTTCTGAAGATCCTTTAAGAATGCTAAGAGGTATTAGATTTTCTTTATTGTATGGGTTTGAAATTACATTTAAAGAAGAACTTAAATCTAATTTTGAATTATTAAAAAAAATACCTTTAAAAAAAGCATATATTGAATTAAATAAGATTAAAGATGTATCTATTTCTTTATATGAGAAAGCTTTTAAAGAATATCATTTGGATTTAATTTATCCACATTTTGATATTAAAAATAATAACAATATCTATATTGGTGAAAATAAAGATATTTTAAAAGTATATAATAATAAAACTTCGTTATATTTAATTGATTATCATTATTATTTAAATAATGAAGAAGAATTTAAAAAATATGATTATTTATTTAATATCTGTTATTCATACGAAGATTATTTTAAAGCAAAAGAAGCTAACAAATTAGCTTTATATTTTTATATTGATGAAGAATATATTACTGAAAATAACAATTATGATTTTATCTTTTTAAAAGGTAATTTATTATATCCAAATAAAATATATTTGGACAATGAATTTATAAAGTCGAATAATTTAAATAAAGTTCTTTTACTTATGAAAAAAAGTGATAAGATAAATAGAAGCAAAAAGGAGCATTCAAACAATGGATAACTTTAATATTAACTATCTTGATTATCGATCATTATTAATTGATACATATAAATCAATGGGCCTAAACGAATACGATTTAGCGATTCTTTTACTTGTTGATAATATTTTAAAAGAGCAAGTAACATTAGTTACAAGCGATATGTTAGCTTTAAAAATGAATCTTGATGTAAAACAAATCGATGCATGTTTATCTTCTTTATTAACAAGAGGATTTTTAGAATATGTATCTAGTGATAATTCAATTACTACTTCCATTAAACCTACTTATAAAAGATTGAAAGATAACTTTATTAAAGAATTAATGATTAATAATTCTTTAGAAGATAATAAATCTAAAATGGATGAATTGACTAATATTTTTGGTACATTTGAAAAAGAATTAGGCAGAAGTTTAACTCCAATTGAAATTGAAAAAATAAGAGAATGGGTATCTCAAGATGTTAAAGAAAATTTAATTATCGATGCTTTACATGAATGCCAAAATAAATCAAAAAGAGTAACAATTAAAGGCGTTGATAAAATCATTATCAAACGTTTAGCGATGAATGATATTGAAAAAGAAGGCTATTCTTCTATTAGTGAATCAAATAAAAATGATTTACAAAAAACAATTGATATCGCTGCGACTAGATGGACAGATGATTAATGAAAAAAGAAGATAAAATTAATTTAATTATTTCTTATTTTGATGAAATATTACCCCATGCCCATTGTGAATTAAATTATCAATATGATTATCAATTGGTTATCGCGGTAATGCTATCGGCTCAAACTACTGATAAAAGCGTTAATAATGTCACTAAAGTT
>CAVJGK010000182.1:0-2369 GCA_963648895.1 Lachnospiraceae bacterium
ATCTTCTTATTATGACTTATCTAATAAGAAAGTTTTAATCGTGAGTGATGATAATATTCCTATTGAATATGTAAATAAAATAAGACAACAAACTACTTTATCTTATGATTTAATTTTACCTCATGGTGAAGAAACTAAATCATTTCCATATTATTTAAAAATCAATGATGAATTGATCAAATATAATTTTTCTAGAAATGATTTAATTATCGCTTTAGGTGGAGGAGTTATTGGAGATTTAGTAGGGTTAGTTGCTTCAACATATAAAAGAGGTATTGATTTTATTAATATTCCAACTTCCACTTTATCAATGATTGATTCTTCCATTGGAGGAAAAACTGCGATTGATTATCAAAATATTAAAAATATTATCGGTAGTTTTTATCAACCTAAATTAGTTTTAATTGATTTTGATACTTTAAAATCTTTACCTTTAAGACAAGTTAATAATGGATTGGTTGAAGCTTTAAAAGCAGGTTATATTTATGATCATTCTATCTTAGATTTATTTTCTCAAGATGATATATATGCTCATTTAGAAGAAATTATAATTAAAGCGATTAATGTTAAAAAATATTATGTCGAAAATGATGAAAAAGAAACATCCATTAGAAAGATATTAAATTATGGACATACATTTGGCCATGCTTTTGAAGCATTGGGAGGTTTTAGTGATAAACTTTACCATGGAGAAGCAGTAGGTTTAGGCATGTTAATTGTAAGTGAAGAAAAAGAAAAATTAATGAGCTATTTAAATAAATTAAACATCAAATATGATTTTGATATTGATGAAGAAAAAATTATACCTCTTATTCTTAACGATAAGAAAGTTAATGGAGAATATATTGATTTAATATTGATTGAAGATAATAAAGGTGTTATTGAAAAAACTAAATTAGAATATTTAGATTCTTATTTAAAAGGAGGCATGGAGTATGTCAGATTGTTTAGGAAATAAATTAAAATTATCCCTCTTTGGTGAAAGCCATGGAGAATTAATTGGGGCATCTATTTCAGGCCTTCCAAGTGGAATAAAAATTGATGAAGAATTAATTTTACAAGAACTAGAAAAAAGAAAAGCTAATGATTCTTTATCAACATCTCGACAAGAAGAAGATAATTATAAAATTGTTTCTGGCGTTTATAATGGTTATACAACAGGCACTAATTTATGCGTATTAATTCCAAATACCAAACAACATTCTTCTGATTATGAAAAAGTCTTTAGACCAGGACATGCAGATTATACTGGATATGTAAAATATAATGGTTTTAATGATCCTCGTGGAGGAGGTCATTTTTCCGGTAGATTAACTGCCCCATTAGTGGTTATTGGTGCGATTATTAAATCATATTTATTAACTAAAAATATCTATGTTGTTTCAAGAATTAAAAAAATCCATAATGTTGAAGATAACTCATCATTTAAAGATATCCATCAATTATTAACTTTAGATAATAAGATTTTCCCGGTTTTAGATCAAAATAAAGTTGGTTTAATGAAAGATCAAATCTCGATGGCTAAAGATGATTTAGATTCAGTTGGTGGAATTATTGAAACCTATATTATCAATATGCCTAGAGGAGTAGGAGAACCATTTTTTGATTCTCTTGAATCTAGTTTATCTCATGCGATATTTTCTATTCCTGCGGTTAAAGGAATAGAATTTGGTGAAGGATTTAATTTTTCCAATTTAATGGGTAGTGAAGCAAATGACCAAATGGAAGTTATTGATGATAAAGTTAAATTCTTATCCAACCATAATGGAGGTATCAATGGAGGAATATCCAATGGTGAAATAATTGATTTTAAAACAGTTATTAAACCTACTCCGTCCATTTATAAAAAACAACAAAGTGTTTCTTATGATCCATTAGATAATATTGCTTTAGAAATTAAAGGAAGACATGATCCTTGTATAGTAAGAAGAGCCTTACCAGTTATTAATGCTTTAAGTGCTTTTACTATTCTTGATTTATTGTTAGTCAAAGGTGAATAATATGAAATATGGATTAATTGGAAAATCATTAAAACATTCTTTTTCAAAAATAGTGCATTCATATTTAGATTCTAAAGATTATGAACTTGTTTCTTTAAATGAAGATGAATTAGATTCATTTTTGAAAAAAAGAGATTTTTTAGGTATTAACGTCACCATCCCTTTTAAAGAAAAAGTTATTCCTTATTTGGATTATGTTTCACCTGAAGTAGAAAAAATTGGTGCTTGTAATACAATTGTAAATAAAGATGGTAAATTATATGGTTATAATACTGATTATTATGGTCTTGAATCTTTAATTAAACATTATCATTACCAAATCGAAAATAAGGTAGTGGCAATTTTAGGTACCGGCGGAACTAAAAATAC
>CAVJGK010000183.1:0-2358 GCA_963648895.1 Lachnospiraceae bacterium
TGGTGTAGTAGAATTTGATAAAAATGGTAAAGCTATATCTATTGAAGAAAAGCCAAAAACACCTAAATCTAATTATGCAGTAGTGGGATTATATTTCTATCCTAAGGGAGTATCTTCTATGGCAGAAACCGTTAAGCCTTCACCTAGAGGAGAATTAGAAATAACTACATTAAATCAAATGTATTTAGATAATGATTTATTAGATGTAATAACATTTGGTAGAGGTTTTACTTGGTTAGATACAGGTACTCATGAATCACTCGCGGATGCAACTGCATTTGTTAAAATGATTGAAGAACATCAAGGTTTAAAAGTATCTTGTGTAGAAGAAATTGCTTATAACAATGGTTGGATATCTAAAGAAAAACTTTTAGAAGTTGCTGAACCAATGAAAAAGAACCAATATGGACAACATTTAATCAATGTTGCCAATGGTAAGATTAGATACTAATTTCTATGAAGATTTTAAAAAGTGGATTTAGAAATAAACTTGTTATAAAGTTTGGTAAATCTATCAAAGTAAAAAAAGTCTTATGCATTCTTGTGTATCCTTATAGTTTAATTAAATATCTTATTTTAAAAATATTATCTTTGAAAAAGGATAAATATTTATACGATTATGCGATATGCGCAATATTTAAAAATGAGGCATTATATTTAAAAGAATGGGTTGAATATCATAAGTTTATTGGCATTGATAAAATCTATTTATATAACAATAATTCAACTGATAATTATTTAGAAATTTTAAACTCTTATATTGATGAAGGATTTGTTATCTTGAAAGATATACCTGGAAAAGAAAAACAAATGGATGCATACAATGATTGTTTGATGAATTATAAAAATAAAGCTAGATATATTGGCTTTATTGATATTGATGAATTTATCTTTGAAAAAGATAATAAAGCTTTAAACAAAATAAATGATGCTTTTAAAAAAGATAAACATGTTGCAGGAGTTCAACTAAATTGGAAAATATTTGGTTCTTCTCATCAAGAAAAATATATAAATGAACCTGTAACAAAAAGATTTATATATTCTAGTAATAAAGACTTCGATATGAATAAACACACTAAATCCATCATTAATCCACGTAAAACATTGTGCTTTGTAAATCCACATAATGCATTGTATATTGGAAAAAATTATGCAGTTAATATTTATGGAGAAAAAGTTGAAGGACCAATGAATGAAAATATTAATGATGAAGTTAGAATTAATCATTATTTTTCTAAATCTAAAGAAGAATATATTTTAAAAAGACAAAGAGGAACCGCGGATGGTAATCCTATAAGAACGATGGAATTATTTACTTATCATGATAAAAATGATGTATTTGATGATTCTATGAAGATATTTTATGAAAATTATGAAGGGATGAAAGATTAATATTAAGTATGAAAAGTTGTTTGATTTTAATGTCAACTTATAATGGTGAAACATATCTAAAAGAACAATTAGATAGTCTTTTAAATCAAGTTAATGTAAAAGTTGATATTAAAATTAGTGACGATTTATCCAGTGATAATACTATTAATATCCTAAAAGAATATTCATTCGAATATCAAAATATCACCTTTAGTGTTAATAAACTCAATAAAGGATTTACTTATAATTTCATTGATTTATTGTTTGATTGCGATGAACATTATGATTATTATGCATTTTGTGATCAAGACGATGTATGGTTAGAAAATAAATTAGACCAAGCTATTAAACTAATTGAAAAAGAAAATAGTCAAAAAGGTATATTATATTGTTCTAATTTGACATTAGTTGATGAGAACTTAAATTTTATAGGATATCAAGAAAAGAAGAATATTAACAAAATAAGATATGCAGGTTTAATATCTAATATCGCAACTGGATGTACATGCGTATTTGATAATAACTTATTTAAAGAAATAAGGAAGCATTATCCAACAGATATTTATCTACATGATTATTGGATTTATTTAATAGGTCAATATGTTGGCAAAACTATTTATGATGAAAATTCATACATTATGTATCGACAACATATTAAAAATCAAATAGGAAGTAATAAAAAGTTATTTTCTAAAAAAAGAATTAAAGAAACATTTAATTCAAATCATCCAAAATCAAAACTAATACACACATTTTATGAATTATATCAAGATGATATTCACAAAGAAGATTTAAAATATGTTGAATTAGTCGCTTGTTATAAAGATAGTTTATTAAAAAGATTAAAAGTAGTTAACTCACTTAAAATAAGAGCGAGAAAACATAACTTATTACATAAATTACAATTCCTATTAGGAAAATTTTAAGGAGATTATATGGAAAAAACAATCGGTAATTTTAAATTCATAGAAACATCTATTAAAGATG
>CAVJGK010000184.1:0-2326 GCA_963648895.1 Lachnospiraceae bacterium
TGGTAGCACAATGACATTACCAAAACAATATGCCATTCCATTTGACTTTGATACAAGTAGTAAAATTGTTGAAGGCGAAGGAAAAACCCCTGTTACTTCTAGCGGTAATAGCATTAACGCAACGAATGCTTCTACATTACCAGTTGCTTCCACCGGTACCAATATTGGGTATTATTCAGGTGGAGAAGTTAAAGTCTATGAGGATTATTTTGATAGTTCCAAAGTTGATTTTGATAATATGAAAAGTGCAGGAAATACACAAGTTTATGTTGATTCTGATACTGAACACATCAATAAAATAAAAACATATTTAAAATCTGCTGTTTCTTCTAATTCGACTCATAGAAAAGGTGATACTGCTATGGTTTTATCTGGAACTTATTTTGGAGATGGAGGTAATAAAACGCCTTTCCCTTCAAGCAATGATAACTATTTAGTTGTTAAAAATGCGAAAGTTGGAAGCTGGTCAGGCGATTTATTCATTCCTGCAAGAGGAATTTGGGTTGCACCTACAAAACCTGGTCGTTTTGAATTTGTCGGTATCAATACTAAGAACGATGGATCATTGACAAATGCATCAATTTCAGTTTTTAGATTAAAAAGAAGTACTCCTAAAGATTATTCAACTGGTTTTTCTAATACAACTTATATGAGTGGAACTGATTTTACTAATGATATGTGTGGCTGTACGATTTATGGTGGTGAAAATGCCTATGTTCCTTATTATTATGGTGTTGATATTACTCAAGAAGATATTGATAATGGTTATGAATTTTTCATTACAAAATACGCATCTGATCTTTTAGCGAATCCTTATATTGTTTATTTAGATATCGGAGCGACTGGTTCATCTGATACTCCAACTCCTTCAACAGAAGATAGTGAAATTGATTTTGCTTATTTCAGTTCGAATAAATTAGTTCCAATTAAAACAAAAACTACTACTGATGGAACTACAACATATACTAAAAATAGTTCTTATGTTTATTCAAATGCATATTTTGCAGTAACTGGTACTTCTACTAGCGCACTTAAAGTTCAATTCAAAAGAACTTCTGAAACTAGTGGTACTACTGAAACTATTACTTTATGTTACTACTATTATCCAACTGATGTAGGCGTAACTACAACTGCAAATAAGAGTGGTGTAGCAACACAATCTACTGATGCATTAATATCAGGAAGTTAATAATTAAGCTTATAGATATGATATCTATAGGCTTTTTATTTACTTTACATAACTTTATTAAAATATGAAATTATGATAAAATAAATTCGAGGTGATAAGATGGCAAAAGTAATTATGCATATAGATTTAAATGCTTTTTTTGCTACAGCTGAAACTATTAAAGATCCTTCTTTAGAAGGTAAACCTTTAGTAGTTGCAGGTACTTCTAGAAGAGGGATAGTTTCTACTGCCTCTTATGAAGCTAGAAGTTATGGAATTCATTCTGCAATGCCAACTTATCAAGCTAGAGCTTTATGTTCTGATTTAATCGTATTACCTGGAGATTATGAATATTATCAAAAATTATCTAATGAATTCTTTGATTATTTAAAATCTTATTCTTCCATTATCGAACCTGCATCTATTGATGAAGGGTATGTAGATATAACTGAACAAATAAATAAAGTTAGTGATCCAATGAAATATTTAAGATCTATTCAAAATGGATTATATGAAAAAACTAAATTAAAATGTTCGATTGGTATAGGTCCTACTAAGTTTTTAGCTAAGATGGCTTCTGATATGAAAAAGCCAATGGGTATAACCATTATTAGAAGAAAAGACATTCAAAAGATATTATGGCCTTTACCAATTAAAGATATGTTTGGTATTGGTAAAAAGACTTATCCTCGCTTAGAAGCTTTAGGTATTTATAAAATAGGTGATTTAGCGACTTCTGAATCATTAGAAGTGAAGAAGTTACTTGGTAAAAGTTATGACACTTTTAAATTATGGGCTAATGGTTATGGTAGTGATGAAGTTTCAACTGAACCAAGTGATCCTAAATCAATTGGTAATTCTAGAACATTTTTATATGATACGAATGATTATGATGAAGTTAGAGAAATGATTTATATGTTATCTAAAGAAGTATCTTTAAGAGCGAAACAAGAAAATAAAATAGGTAGTACAATTACATGTGTTGTAAAAGATACAGATTTTAAAAATAATTCTCGTAGTATTACTTTAAAAGAAGCTAGCAATGAATTTGATGTAATCTTTAATACTGCTTTAGAATTATATGAAAAGAATTTCTTAGATTTAGATATTAGATTAGTAGGAGTTACTTTATCCAACTTAAAAGATAAAAAAGAATTC
>CAVJGK010000185.1:0-2288 GCA_963648895.1 Lachnospiraceae bacterium
CTATATTAGTAATGATTGATTCATTATCAATTAACCTAGGCGTTTGAAAGATAAATGACATTTGGTTATATCTTAATAAGCTTTTCTTTTTGGAAGATAATTTCTTAATGTCTTGATCAAAGAATTTATATTCCCCTTCAAATTGATCTTCCATTAATCCAATGATATTTAACAAAGTAGATTTACCACTTCCAGAAGGACCAACAATGACATATAAACCAGGTTTAGAAATATTAATATTGATATTATTTAAAATATCTTCATTATGATATTTAATCGATACATTATTTAAATAAATCATCTTAATCCTCCCTTAAAATATTCGCGATATTAATTTTCGATATTCCATAACTAGAAATTAATGAACTAATAAAAGTTACTCCCAATAATAAAGAAAATAATAAGAAAACATTTTTAATTCCTGGTAATATAGAAAACAAATTAATATTGATTAAACCATTTAATACCACGTTAATTATTTGTCCTAAAATCATATATAAGATTATAGAAAGAATAAAAGATATTATTCCAATAAGTAAAGATTGAAGCAAGAAAATATCTCCTACATCAAGTTTAAAAACACCTAATGAACGCATTATACCAATATCTTTTTTATAATCATTTACAAATGAATATAAACATAAACAAAGTAACATTAAAGAAATGATTAAAGTAATAGAGATAAAAATTACAAGTGCTTGAGAGATAGAATCATACATAGATTTAAAACTATTTACCAAGGTTATTGGTTCATTTTCTACCAAGTAAGCAAAATCATCTCCTTTTAAAGATGATATTCTTTGATATATTTTATTTACTTTGTTAACTTCTTCTATTTCTGCATATAAATATTGACTAGAAAAAGTATCGTTGATTCCTGTTATTTCACTCATTCGATCAAATAAAGTAATATCTTCATTATATAAAGAAGATAACCCATTTAGTTTGATCGATTTAGCCAAAGTTTCCATACCTTCTAAAGGATAATAAATACGTGGAGTACTCATCAAAGAAAATTCATTGACCACTCCGACAATGGTAAAAACTTGGGAGATAGTAAAAGAATCATAGATAACTGATTTATTTTCTAACATTAATTCACTAGTTTTAGAAACGCTGATACTAAATTGATTTGTTTCTAATATCTTTCTTGCTTCTTTATTAACCACTACTTCTTTTATTAATGTATTATCATTTGGGAATCTTCCTTCTATATCATCTTTAAACCTTTCTTCCATGATGGAAGAATAAGGAACAAATTCAATATTGTTATAATATATCTTACTTGCTAAAGGATATTGAATATCAGGATAATAACCAAATATCGAACTTAAATCATAATGATAGGAATCTAAAGGAAGTAAATGAGATAAATTTATCTTTTCTTTTTGATCTAATCTATTTAATTTAACTAATGAGAAATTAGAATTTTCAATTTTAGATGTTTTTTGTAAACTCACTTTTAAAAGATTATAATTTAAATATTGATTACCACGTGAAGATAAAGTTTCATTGATTGATGAAGATAAACAAATACTCAGTAAAAAGAAGCTTAAAGATATTCCTAAAGCTATAATTGATAAAATAGATTTTAATAAATTCTTTTTTAACGAAGCTAAACTAATCTTAGTTTTTTCAATAAAACCAAGACTATATGTTTTCTTTTTTTCATGCTTATATTCATTTTTAAAATCAAAATTGATATTTACTTTATGATCTTTTATTTCTAATACACCATCACCAAATTTACTAACATGTTTCTTATTATGAGAAACAACGATAACCAAAGCATTTAAAGATATTTTCTTTAACATATTCATCACTTGATAGGAATTATTTTCATCAAGAGATCCAGTTGGTTCATCACAAAATATAATTTTTGAACTACCAATTATCCCTCTTGCTATAGCGAAACGTTGTTTTTCTCCACCTGATAATGAATCTACATTCGCATCTTTTCTATTACTAATTTTAAATTTATCTAACAATTTATTTATATCTGCATTTTTATCTTTTTTAGATATTTCTTTTTTTAAATTAACATTTTCATAAGGAGTTAGAAAAGATACTAAATTATAATTTTGATAAACAAAGGAAGTATACGCATTACGAAAATCTTCAAAGTTTTTAATCTTTTTTTCTTCTAAAAAGATTTCACCTTTATCCATTTTCTCAATACCCATTAAACATTTTAATAACGTAGATTTTCCACATCCAGATGGTCCAACAATAAAAAACATTCCCTTAGGTGGTAAAGAAAAACTTACATCATCTAATATCGTTTCTTT
>CAVJGK010000186.1:0-2264 GCA_963648895.1 Lachnospiraceae bacterium
GATTCTTACTAAAAATCTATTTCTTAAATTATTTAATAAAGAAATATTGGCATTTATAGAAGAAGTTAAATCTAATTGATCTTTTAATAAAAAAGGTGAGACAAAAATAGCTTTTGAAAAAAGTTCTTTGTTTTTATTAATTAATCTAAAAGCTATTTGACTTCCTAAAGAAGTACCAATTATATAAACCTTAGAAGAAAATGATTTTATTAATTCTAATAATTCTTTTTCATTTTCTTCAAAGGTAAACATTCTACTAGCTTCTTTACCAAAACCAATTAAATGAGGAAGATAGATATGATAATCATCTTTTAAATTGTTAATTAAATAATCATAGATATAAGGATTAAAAGATGTATGTAATAATACTAAAATCTTTTTATCTTTATTACCAAATTCTTCATAATACATATAATCACCTAATTAATTATAATAATTATTTACCTGAATCACCATAATTTTTTAAAACTCTTGCACTTGGGTCATTGACATTACATCCTTCCCAAGATTTATTTGGCATCCAAAAGTCTTTAACCATGTCAGCTTGTCCAGGATAAAATGATTCAAATATCTCACGGTATAATAAACTTTCTTTTGTAAAAGGTTGAGCAAAATTATATTTTTTTCTTAATTCTTCATATTGTTCATCACTATAAAGACTTTCTGCATAATCTTTTAAATCATTGACCATTGAATGGCCGACTGCGTCAGAGAAAGCTGCTTTTTCACGATATAAAATATCATGAGGTAAATAATCTCCTTCAAAAGCTTTTCTTAAAAGGTATTTACCTTTGTTATAATGATTCATTTTTAATTCAGGATCAATTTCCATAACGTAATTTACAAACGCTAAATCACCAAAAGGAACTCTCGCTTCTAATGAGTTAGAAGAAATGCATCTATCAGCGCGTAAAACATCATACATATGAATTTCATCAATTCTCTTTTTTGCTTCTAATTGGAATTCTTTCGCATTAGGCGCAAAGTCTGTATATTTATAACCAAATAATTCATCTGAGATTTCACCTGTTAATAATACTTTAATGGAAGTTGTTTCATGGATTGCTTTACAAATTAAATACATACCCATACTTGCACGGATGGTAGTAATATCATAAGTACCTAAAAGATAGATAACTTCTTTTAAAGAAGAAATAACATCATCACGAGTAATAATAATTTCATGGTGGTTTGTTTTTAAATAAGTCGCTACTTCTTTTGCATATTTTAAATCAATCGCATCTTTTTCCATACCAATTGCAAATGTTTCTAAAGGTTTAGATAATTTCTTCGCAGCGATAGAACAAACTAAAGATGAATCTAAGCCACCAGAAAGCAAAAATCCAACTGGTGCATCAGCATCAAGTCTTTTATTAACTCCTTCTGTTAACAAAACATTGATATTTTTACATACTTCATCAATATCAAAATGTGATGGAACTTTGGTAGTTAAATCAACATAGCGAATAAATTTTTCTCCATCGTAATAATGTCCTGGTGGGAAAGGTAAAATTTTAGAAACTAAAGATAATAAAATCTTTGGTTCACTTGCGAAAATAATTTCTCCAGTTTCTTTTGAATATCCATAATATAAAGGTCTAATACCAATAGGATCACGCGCGGCGATTAATTTTTTCTTTTTATCATCATAAATGATTAAAGCAAATTCAGCATCGAGTTTTTTAAACATATCAAAACCATATTCTTCATATAATGGTAATAATAATTCACAATCTGATTCAGAAATAAATTTATATCCCTTTTTAATTAATTCTTCTTTAATTACTCTAAAACCATAAATTTCACCATTGCATACAACAACATTATTATTGTAGGTAAAAGGTTGCATACCATATTCATTTAAACCCATAATCGCTAAACGTTTAAAACCTAGTATGACATCATTATCATTATAATATCTTGTACCATCTGGTCCTCTTGATGTTGAAGTATCAAATGCTTTTTCAACTTTCTTTAAATCTTCTTTTTTTGTTAGTCCAATAATCGAACACATAGATGTTTCCTCCTTATAGCTTACTATAGGGCGAAAGCTATCTTCGCGGTGCCACCTATATTGTGTCTTATATCAACTATCATTGATTTTCGCTATAACGGGCGACCCGGCTTAGTCTAATTAATTCTTTAAGCAACTCCAAAGTGTTATTCATTTTAACTAATTTGCTGATTTTCACCATCTTCAGCTCTCTAAGAAATATCGTTAAAATTACTTCTCTTCATCAAGGTTATTACCAAATATTTTAATA
>CAVJGK010000187.1:0-2191 GCA_963648895.1 Lachnospiraceae bacterium
AAATACAACACCTGAAGAAGCAATTAAACAAATAAAAGAAAAAGAATATGTTAATTCATTAGGCTCATATCAAGGAGAAGTATTATTACTTGGTATATCATATGATGATAAGACTTTAAAACATGATTCTAAGATAGAGATGATTAAAGTTAACTAGGAAGAATGATAAATTCTTCCTTTTTTCTTGCCTTAGCGATAACTAATATTTATAATGCAATCGAGGTATTATTTTATGACATTACAACAACTTAGATACTTAATCACTATATCAAATACAGGTTCTATGCATACTGCGGCAGAAGAATTGTTAATTACACAACCTAACTTATCTAAAGCGATTAGAGATTTAGAAGATGAAATGGGAATTGTTATTTTTAATCGTACTAATAAAGGTGTTTTATTGACAGATGATGGAAGTAAGTTTCTTTCTTATGCTAGACAAGTAGTAGAACAAGCTGATTTATTAGAAGATAATTATAAAAACAAACAAAGTGTTAAAAGAATATTTGCCATATCTTCTCAACATTATGGATTTGTTGTTAATGCTTTCGTTAAATTAGTTGAAGAATTAGGTAAAGATAAATATGAATTCTCTTTACGTGAAACCAAAACTTATGAAGTAATTGAAGATTGTAAAGATGGTAGAAGTGAAATAGGTATTTTATATCTATCTAAATTTAATAATGAAATCATTACTAAGTTTATTTCTAATAATGGATTAAAATATGAAAAACTATTTCAAGTTAAACCACATATACTTCTATCTAAAAATCATCCTTTAGCGAATAAGAAATCTTTAAAATTATCTGATTTAGATTCTTATCCTCGATTAAGCTATGATCAAGGATTAAATAATTCTTTCTATTATTCAGAAGAACCTCATGCATTAGAAAAAGTAAATAAATCAATTATCGTCCAAGATAGAGCGACTCTTTTTAATATCTTAATAGGTTTAAATGGATATACTATCGCAACAGGTATGGTCAATCAAAGCCTCGATGGAGATAATATTATTTCCATCCCTTTAAGTAGTGATGAAACAATGGATTTAATCTATGTATATAATCCAGATCGTCCAATGAAAGATATTACAAAACAATATTTAAATATCTTAAAAGCATCTCTATAGGCTATTTCTCTTATTAGTAGAGTTAATTTTTGGGTTAGTAGAATTAGTTTATAAAGCAAATAGAAATTAATTAAGCATTAGTTTATAGATAATAATACTTGCTTGTTATATGATTTTTTTATGAGGTGATAGTATGTCAAAATCTGAATATAAAGATTTAAAAAAAGAATATAGTGATTTAAAGTTAGAATACATTAGAAACAAAAATCAAATTAAAGATCAAAAAAGAGATGAACTTTTAACTTTAAAAGAAGAATATAAACTTAATAAATTAAAAATAGAAAAACCATTAAAGGCAGAAAAATATGCTTTAAAGATTGAACAAAAAAGAATCAATCGTCAAAAGAATGAACCTCCAAGAAGAAGATTATTAGAAGAAATTGGTAATTCCGTAACTCATGGAGTTGGAGCACTTATTGCTCTTGTGTGTTTAGTTTTAATGCTATTAAAAGCTAATACAACGTTGGAATATGTTGCTTGTTCTATATATGGAACGTGCTTCTTTTTACAAATGTTATTTTCTTGCTTATATCATTCTTTTAGAGGTGGATCAACTGTTAAAAGAATCTTTAGAAGATTTGATTATTCATCTATTTATTTACAAATTGGAGGAACATTCGCTCCTTTGTTTTTAATCTATATGAATGAACATATGTGGGGATTAACTGCAAGTTTAATTTTCTTTATTATTCAATGGGCATTAATTATTACAGGTATTACCTTTGTTGGAGTATTTGGTCCTGGTAGATTAAGATGGTTACATTTTAGTTTATATTTCTTAATCGGTTGGAGTGGAATTATTTTTATTCCTTATTGGATTAATGATAATATACCATTATTCTTATGGATATTAGGAGGAGGACTTGTTTATACCATCGGTATGATTCCTTTCGCGGCTTTAAGAAAAAAGCCATGCGCTCATTTTATCTGGCATTTCTTTGTTCTTATTGGTGCGATAGTTCAATGGGTTGGAATATATTTATATTTAATTTAAAAATTTATGCATGAAAAAAGGGGCTGTTGAAAAACCTAAAAAATAAATAGGTTGGACAACAGTCCTTT
>CAVJGK010000188.1:0-2184 GCA_963648895.1 Lachnospiraceae bacterium
TATCATTCAACTTTGGATTTGTTTCAAAATTAAAGTATGCCACATTTTCGTAATGTAAACGTCCAAATTCCAAAATAGAGTATGTTTTTCCTACTTGTCTTGCCCCTTGTAAAATAAGAGGTTTGCGATATTTATTTTCTTTCCATGTTTCTAAAAAACTCATAATTTTTCTATACATATGCCATCCCCCTCAATAGTTCTTAATTTATTATAACAAGCATTCGTGTAATTTTCTATCAATTTTACATTAAAATTCACACTAAACGACATGAATAATTTATAAAAACTTACACTTTTTGACACGAATACCATTTTTTTATTTAGCATATACAATAATTTTAATATTATCTAATTTAGATAATATTCCCTATTCATCATGGTAAAACCTCCCTCTCATGCGAAAGTTACGCCGCAAATGTCGTAACTTTCGCATTGAATCATTGCTTTAACCTACAAAAAAGAGAAATGCTTTCACATCTCTCTTTTAGTAATATTTCTTATTTTCTACCAGCAATCATGTAAATACCAGCCATTTACATCGTTATGCCACATATCTTCCCAATTATCAAAGTGATAATATTGATCTTTGTTAATAGTATGTAAATCTTCTTTATTGTTTGTATATGGGTATGTACCATCTAATTTTTGTTTATCACCATCTGGTGTTGCAAAGCATAGATAGTAATTATTATCATAAAGACAAATAGTAGTATCCTCAATTCCACCAAGAATATTATGGTAAGAATCAACTGTATAAATAGTCTTTCTTACATATTCACATCTTGTATCAAAGTAAGTCATAGAATAATCATGATCATCATTTAAATATCCATGTGAATCAACTTTTAAATATCCATTATATAAACCTGCCGCTTTATCAAAGAGTTCTTGGTTATTCGCATAGAATCCTGCATATGTTAAATAATCTTGAATAGTATAAGTTTTTGCAAAATATGCACCTACATATTCTTTGAAATCTGAAACAACGCTTTCGACGATATCTGTATTAGGTTGATAATAATAAATACGATTATTCTCACGTGTTTGAGGATTATCAAGTAATAAAGCACGTCTTGAATCATTTTCTAAATCACCATCATAAGAATAAGTTAAAGTAGCCATACGTAAAGAATATTCTTTTCCAGTAGCTAAATAGACATTAATACCAGCAGCAGCTTTATCTTCATATTCTTTTAAATTATCAAGCATATCTTTAAATTCTTGATTAACTAAATTAACTTTAGCGATAGTGCCATCGATCATATCTTCATATGATTTGATAGTTGCTTGATCTTTTCCTTTTGTCATATAGTAAATTTGGAATTTAGATAAATTTGTTAACGCAACAAGAGTTGAATCTAAATATGCCATAAAGTTTTTAGTATTCTTAACTCTTAAAGTTGACCAAGTATCATAATAACCAACTGTATTATTGTAATAATAGAAAATATCTTTACCTGGATCGGCATTGTTAGGTCTTAAAATCGCATCACAGAAAGTAGAAACGAAACTACATAAAGGTGAACCATCGATTAAAAATTTAGAAACAGAATTATCATAGAATGATTGACGTCTTGCTTCTTTTTCTTCTTCAGTTAAAGTTTCATCATTTTCAACATCGGCTAAATCACCCATACCTTTGACTGCGAAACTCATATATTTATTTTGAGCTTCGACCATAATACCTAATACATTATTTAAAATATCCTCAGAATGATATTGGTCTGTCTTTTTCGCTAATGCTTTGACCTTTTCATCGATCGCCGCTAATTGTTGTTGAATTTTTTCAAGAGTTTTAGTTGTTGCATCTCTAAAATCAAAGCCACATTCTTTTAATAAATTTAAAACAATAGATTTTGCATAAGTTTGAATACCACCAGTAATTAATGAACCACCTTTAGAAATAAGAGTATCAATAATTACATTAACCATTTCTTCTTGAGGTTCAGCATTTAATCTACGTGTACCTTCATCATTAAAGAGAAATTTATTATCATCAGAGCTTAAATCATTTATATTTGAATCAGATGAAGAACTATTATTTGCTGTACCACATGATGTTACAGAAATTAAAGATGTTAGTAAGAGTCCCGTTAAAGCTAATTTTTTCATTTTCATAAAGATTATCTCCTCGTAATATATGTAGTATAGAAATATTGTTATAGAGAGCAATATTTCTAACAC
>CAVJGK010000189.1:0-2169 GCA_963648895.1 Lachnospiraceae bacterium
AGAAATCGAAGAATTAGATGATGAATTTGAAGATGATGATTTAATACTCGATGACGAAGATGAAGATGAAGATCTCGTAGAAGATATTTCCATCGAAGATAGTGAAGCTGAAGAAGCTAGAGAAAAAGCTAGAGTATTAGATTCAATTAAAAAATCATTAGAAAAACAAGCTAAGAAGAATAACAACACTCTCGATCAAGATGAAATTTTTGACGCGGTTGATAAACTTCAATTATCTGATGATGAAATCGAAGATTTAATCAAATATTTCACTGATAAAAAAATTAAGGTTAACATAAATGAAGATGAAAACCTTGAAGAGATTGAATTTGATGAATCCAAGATGAAAGAAACAAATTTCGATGATGAAGATGCTTTATTAGATAGTGAATTTACTGAAGGCGTTGAAGAAGAAATCGAAAATCTTAAAGACATTGATAAAATTGACTATAACGCTCTTGCAAATGACAATGTCAAAGTTACTGATACTGTTAAAATGTATTTAAAAGAAATCGGTAATGTTGAATTATTATCACAAGAAGAAGAAAGAGAACTTGCAGAAAGAATCGCTCAAGGGGATAAAGAAGCAAAAGATAAATTAATCAATGCCAACCTCCGTTTAGTTGTTTCTATTGCAAAACATTATGTTGGTAGAGGTTTACAATTCTTAGATTTAATCCAAGAAGGTAACTTAGGTTTAATTAAAGCGGTAGAAAAATTTGATTATTCCAAAGGATTTAAATTCTCAACTTATGCAACATGGTGGATTAGACAAGCTATCACTCGTGCAATTGCAGACCAAGCTAGAACAATTCGTATTCCAGTTCACATGGTTGAAACAATTAACAAAATCACTAGAACTCAAAGAGAATTAGTTCAAAAATTAGGTAGAGAACCAAACGCTCAAGAAATTTCTGATGCAATGGATCCAGCAAGTAGAATCTCTCCAGAAAGAATTAGAGAAATTCAAAAAATTGCTTTATCACCAGTTTCATTAGAAACACCTATTGGTGAAGAAGATGATTCTCATTTAGGTGATTTCATTGAAGATAAAGATGCAACTTCACCAAGTGAATTCGCAACTAAGAGCTTATTAAAAGAAGAACTTTATTCAGTTATGAAAGATTTAACTGATAAAGAAGAGAGAGTTTTAAGACTTAGATATGGTCTTGACGATGGACGCCCAAGAACTTTAGAAGAAGTTGGTAAAGAATTTCAACTTACTCGCGAAAGAATTCGTCAAATTGAAGCTAAAGCTATTCGTAAATTAAGACACCCAATACGTGCAAAACGTTTTGGCGATTATAAAGATAGATAATGATTAATTTATCACCACGTTTAAAAATGATCGCGTCAATGGTACCAAGTAACACTTCGGTTGCCGACATTGGCGCAGATCATGGTTATTTAATTGGCTATTTAAAAGAAAATAATCTTATATCTAAAGGTCTTGGTGTTGAAAATAAAGTTGGTCCTTATAACATCTTAAAGAATAATTTAAGTGCTTTAAATTTAGATATTGAAACTTCTTTAAGCGATGGTATTTCTTATTTACCAGATTATATAAATACAATTATTATTGCTGGAATGGGCAAAGATACCATTATTAAAATATTTGAAGATTCTTTGTCAAGATTATTAACTCTTGATAATGTTATTATTTCAAGCCATGGTAAAATGGATGAAATTAGATCTTATTTAATCTCTAAAGGTTTTTATATCGATAATGAAGATTGCATTATTGATGAAGATAAATATTATGAAGTATCTTTATTTAAAAAAGGTCATAAAGAATATTCCTCTTTAGAAATAAAATATGGACCTATATTACTTCAAAAAAAGAATGAATATTTTATTACTCATATTCAAGATCAATTAACTAAAATTGAGAATTTAAGAAATGAAAATCTACCTTTAAATAGAGTAGAAGAAATTATTAATAGCATCAAAGAATATCAAAATGTATTAGACTTCTAGTTTTAGAAGTCTTTTTTCATTTATAACAAAAAATCTCCTAACATATTAAGTGCTAAGAGATTTTTCAACTAGAGTAACAGGACTTTTAAGTCCCTGTCTACAAATAAAGTTTACTTGATGATTAAATAAATGTCAAATAATAAATTTTTAATTTATTTTAGGATTTTTTGAAAAATATCGACATTATTATTT
>CAVJGK010000190.1:0-2143 GCA_963648895.1 Lachnospiraceae bacterium
CCTTCTATCTGGGCTATTTTATTGAAAATTGACTAAATTTTATTTATATGATATTATTTTTTTAAGGAAGGTTATTTTATGATTAGTTTTACAATATTTAATTTGATAATTGATATAAACCTTCAAATGAATTGGAGAAGATAGTTATGAAAAATAAGTTTTTCTATTTAAATGTTGTACTATTCCTAATTTTGGGATTAACTTCTATATCATGTAATAATGAAAACAATTCTAGTGATAATAAATCGGATTATATCACTTGGAGTACTGAATGGAGTTATAATGATGAATACCATTATCATGAACCAATTAGATTGCCTTATTCTGTAAATTCTCATACTGATTTAATCAATGGATTTGCTGTTTTTCCTAAAGATTACGCGCCACATGAGTTTAGTGACTATACAATTTTAGAAAAAGCAACTGATGAAAGTAATGGAACAAGACAAAGACATTGCGATATTTGTGGATATGTTCAAAAAGAAACCTACAAGATTAATAATGTTAAAGAAGCAATCGGAACTAAAAATAATTATGAAATATATGTTAAAGGAATTGTTGGCCCTTCTTTAAGCGGCAATAATGGATTTTATATTATCGATGAAAGTGGTTCTATAGCTTGTTTAGTATCAGATAATGATGAAATGAAGAAAATATCAATTGGAGATGAGGTTGTTTTAAAAGGCATTAGAAAAACTTATAAGGACGAAACTAATACAAATATCTATGGACAATCTGTAATTGAAGGAGTAACTATAGATGAAAATAGGCACGGTAATCATACTTATTCAACTGAATCATTTATTAAAAATAAAACATTGAAAGATATTGATGGGCTATTTATTCATTTAGATCATTCAGTGGATATTTATACTTTAACAGCTACAATAGGATATGAAGAAAGCGATAATTATGCATATTATGATATTCTTCAAGGATCTTATAGAATTCAACTTTATAGCGATGATGCTAAAAATGAATATGATTTTTTATTTCCATATAGAAATCAAGAAGTTGAAATGGAATTAGCTATTTGTAATTTTGAATGTAAGACTTATTACAAAGCCATTTGTTTATCCATTACTGTAGATGGAAATAAAATATTTAATGATTATAATTTCACTAAATAAGGTTTTATCCTAAAAGTTCTTATACTTCAATAAAAAAATATACAAGCGTCGAAAGACGCTTTTTTACTTTGGAAAATAGAGTATAAAAAAACCTATGCAATTTCTTGCATAGGTCATAAATAACTTTAGTTATTAAATTAAAGCATTTTGTTGTAGTATTCAATGATTAATGAATCATCGATTGCACTTGTCATTTCGTTACGTTCTGGTAATCTAATGTATTTTGCAACTTTTGTTTCTTTGTTGACTTCAACATAAGGAACAACGATTGTTAATGATTCTAATGATTCGTTGACTACTTTTAAGTTCTTTGATGTTTCTTTTAATGTGATAACATCATTTGCTTTACAAATATATGATGGGATATCAACTTTCTTACCATTTACTAAGATATGGCCGTGGTTGACTAATTGTCTTGCAGCTCTTCTAGTTCTAGCAAATCCAACTCTATATACTAAGTTGTCTAATCTAGATTCTAATAATTGCATGAAAGCTGTACCTGTGACAACACCTTTCTTTGCTTTTGCTTTTTTGAATAAGTTTGCGAATTGTTTTTCAGAAACGCCATAAGTAAATCTTAATTTTTGCTTTTCTGTTAATTGTTTACCATATTCTGATAATTTCTTAGGTCTTGCATCTTTTGCTTTGCCTGGTCCATAAGGACGTTTTGCTAAATCTTTTCCAGTTTCAATTGTAGAGTAGTTTAATCTTCTACCTAATTTCCAAGCTGGTCCTGTGTATCTTGACATCTGTCAAATCTCCTTTCATTATACATCGCTGTACAAATGTGAGGATAGATCCCGTTGTCCTCTGGGTGAAACTTCTTCGCCAATATTTAGCTTGGTTACTTCTTTGAAGAATCATCAGCAGGGTGTATCTATCTGCTAATTGCACATGCTTAATAATTGTATTATAAATAAATATATTGTGTCAATATAATTTTTTAAAAATTTCACCGAGTAATGATTATTTATTATTTAATTTTTATTAAAAATTATGTATACTTAATATGG
>CAVJGK010000191.1:0-2141 GCA_963648895.1 Lachnospiraceae bacterium
CAATATTACTAAGACAACAATATTAATAATTTTATTTCTTTTTATTTTATTTTCTTCCATAGATTTTCTCCTATATCTCAATTACTTTATTATTTTTAATACCATTTTTCAATATTTTATTAATGATTTTTATTGAAAGATTTTTTTAATTATGCTATTATTTTTTAGCGTTGAAGGAAGGAGATTACTATGGCAAACATTAAATCACAAGTTAAAAGAGTAAAAACAAACTCTAAAGCTAACGAAAGAAATTCACAATATAAGGCTTCAATGAGAACAGCAATCAAGAAAGTTGTATTAGCATGTGAAGCAGGAAATAAAGAAGAAGCTTTAAAGTTATTACCAATTGCTTTCTCTAAAATTGATGGTTCTGTCTCAAAAGGTATCCAACACAAGAATACTGCTGCTAGACAAAAATCAAATTTACAAGCTAAAGTAAATAGTCTTTAAGAATTAAAAATCACTCTCGCGAGTGATTTTTTTATACCAATTTTTCTTTAATAAAGTTGGATAATTCTCTTTTTGACATCAATTTTGGACATGGATATAAAGGATTGGCCTCTTTAGAGGCTCTTGAAGCTATAATATCTATATCATTCAATTTTACATTTTCAATTTTAGAAGGGATTAAAAAAGTTTCATTCATTTGTTTGATTTTGGTTATTACCTTTAAATATCCTTCTTTATATGAATCGTCTTTTGTACATAAAAAACAATATAGTCCTACTTGATACATCTTTTTATAAATGGATTTATCATAATATTCTAAAACATGAGGTAAAATAAGTGCGTTTAATTCACCATGGCTATAATTATAAATACCTCCAAATCCATGCGCTAAAGCATGTACATAACCAACATATCCTTTAGAAAATGATCTTCCTGCTAGAAAACTAGCTTTTAACATATTACTTCTAGATACTTCATCATTATTAAAATAACAATTTTCTAAATTTGCAAAAATTAATTTACACGCTTCTAAAGCATCTTGATCACTTTTTTTATCTCCTCCGATATTTAAATAAGATTCTAATGCATGGGTTAAAGCATCCATGCCACAAGTGGCAATAGTCTTTTTAGGTAAAGAAGCAGTTGTTTTACTTAATAAAAAGACATATTTAGGAATTAAGCAAAAATCATTAACCGCGAATTTTAAATGAGTTTTATCATCAGTTACTACCGCGGCTAAAGTCACTTCAGATCCACTTCCTGCCGTTGTAGGTATGGCGATTAATAAAGGTATTTTACGCCTTATTTTTAATACGCCTTTAAGTTTAATTATCTCTTTGTTAGAGGTTATTTTAGCTCCAACTAATTTAGCCACATCAAGAGGAGAACCTCCTCCAAAAGCAATTAATGAGTCACAAGAATTTTCTTTATAAAATGAATAAGCACTATCGACTACACTTATAAGTGGATTTGAACAAGTATCTTTAAATACTACATAATCAATATTATTTTTATTTAATTCATCTAATAAGATGTTTATTAAACCACTTTGATAAATATGAGGGCCTGTAATAATCAAAGGTTTAATCGACTTATTGATTTTCAATACTTCATTAATGGAAGATATATCTTCATAAACAATCGGATCTTTATATGGTAAAAAAGGAAGTACTAATTTAAAAGATATATGAACAATGCGGCATCTTAATTTATTAAATATATTCATTTTTTTCGTCCTTTCTTTTTATTATCTTAACAAAAATAAAGACAAAATTAAAGATGTGTTAAGCATATAAAAAGACTGCACTTATAAGCAGTCTTAACATAATTAATTTTTATCTTCTTTCATACAAAGTAAGCAAATACCACTTACTAAACTAACAAATAATAAATAGCAAATTTTAAACGCTAATGATAATTTATAATTTGGATCTTTCATCGCTTTATAAATCATAATAGTCATTGGTAGAGCATAGCATAATGGAATTAAATAAGCAAAAGCAATTAATGATATAGTTATCGCAATAAAGAAATATAAAACGCAGATAACAATTGAAGCAACTCCAAAGCCAAAAGCTACTTTAAGTAATGTATCATTATTGCTTTTTGTATTGCTAGAATTAGAATTTGAATAACCAGAATTAGAATATTGAGTATATGAAGATGATGCAGCATCACTAGCTCTAGTGCCG
>CAVJGK010000192.1:0-2138 GCA_963648895.1 Lachnospiraceae bacterium
ATATATTTATAGTGCCAATAAAGAAATCAATCAAGAAAATAACTTAAAAAGAATATTATTACATTTTTATAAACTAGAAAAAGAAAACACTTATATCTATTTTTCTAATGAAAATAAGCTATTTTCATATGAGGATTTATACGCTTATATTAAAAATGACAATATAAGTAAATCCTATATTCATTTTGGTGCATTAAAATATAAACCTAATTTATTACGACTAAATAAGATATTTTATGATTATTCGAAAATAAAGATTAATTTGAAATGAGGAATTAGTGCATAAATTGACAAGGAATATAATTTGTAATAGAATATCCAAGAAAGGTATAAAACTTTAAGTTTTATGGTGTAAATATGGATTTAGTTATTTTAGCAGCTGGTATGGGTTCTAGATTTGGTGGACTTAAACAAATTGAACCAATTGACAAATACGGCAATTTTATTATTGATTATTCAATCTACGATGCAAAGAAAGCAGGATTTGATAAAGTTATCTTCATTATCAAAGAAGAAAATTATGAAATTTTCAAAGAAACAATCGGTAAAAGAGTTGAAGATAAGATTGAAACACATTATGTATTCCAAAAATTAGATTTAATTCCAGAAGGTTATTCTTTACCAAGTGATAGAGTAAAACCTTTAGGTACCGCTCAAGCAATTCTTGCAGCAAAGGATGTTGTTTCTGATAAATTTATTATCATTAACGCAGATGATTATTACGGTAGTGATTCTTTTAAAGTCGCTGCGGATTATTTAAAATCATTAAAACCTGGTTCTAAAAATGAATATGCAAATGTCGCTTATAAAGTGTCAAATACTATGACAGAAAATGGTTCAGTTAAAAGAGGTGTTTTATATTTTGATGACGAAAACAAATTAAAATACTTAGTTGAATCAAAAATTGAAAAAGTTGATGGAAAGATTAATGCAACTCCACTTGATAAAGAAGAAACTACTATCATTCCAGAAACAACTTTAGTCAGTATGAATATGTTCTGCTTTACTAAAGATATTATGGATTATTTAGTAAGAGACTTTGTTCCATTTATGGAAGAAAATAAAAATTCATTAGACAAATGTGAATATTTAATTCCAACTGTCGTATCTGATTTAATCTCTAAAGGTGAAGTCAGTGTTAAAGTATTACCTACAACCTCTGTATGGTATGGAATTACTTATAAAGCTGATAAACCAGATGTAGTTGCTTCACTTGCTTCTTTAATGGAAAAAGGCGAATATCCAGAAGGTATTTGGAAAAAGTAAGATTTCAAAAACTATCGTTAACGATAGTTTTTTTAACTATTTTGTAATAAAATGATTAAGAAAGAGAAGGTAAGAATATGGCAAAATATTTAATTTGTTCTGATGTACATGGCGATGCGACAAGTATGAAAAAAGTACTTGATTTTTTCTTTGAAGAAAAATGCGATAAAATCTTAATGTTAGGTGATTTATTATATCATGGTCCAAGAAATGATTTACCTAGTGGTTATGCTCCAAAAGAAGTAATAAAAATGGTCAATCCATTAAAAGATAAAATCATTATGGTCAGAGGTAATTGTGAAGCAGAAGTTGATCAAATGGTCTTAGATTTTCATATCTATAAAACAAAACATTTAGTTATAGATGGACATAATTTTTATTTAGAACATGGTCATCATTTAAATAGAAATAATCCTAAGTTTAAAAAAGGTGATATTGTCCTTTCTGGTCATACTCATGTCAGTATGTGTGAAGAAGAAAATGGCATTTATTTTATTAATCCAGGTTCTACATCTATTCCAAAAGATCAAATTGGCAAAGAATTTATGGTCTATGAAAATGGTGTGATTACACTTTATACATTGGATTATAAAAAGGTTAATTCTTGGAAGATTTTTTAATAAGAAATTTTAGCGATTGGTTAGAGATTTTCTAACCAATTTTTTATTTTTTTGAAAATGGTTAAATTAAATAAATTTTTTCTATTGTTTAATATAATATTTGTATAGGTAAATTATAAATTTATTAATCGAGTATTTTTTTGAATAAATTAAATTTTAAACTAATATTATTTGGTTTCTATTTTTTTGCTATATATCATATTAATATAACTTTTCTTATTTATTTTCTTTTTTAATAAGTATGTATAATTG
>CAVJGK010000193.1:0-2111 GCA_963648895.1 Lachnospiraceae bacterium
CATTAGAAGAATTAAATAATAAGGGTATTAATGATTCGATGATACATGTTGATTTCATGATTGGTTCTAAAGATATGAATATTGTCGGCATAACAAAAGATGGTAAACAAGTACAAATCTTTAAAGATGGAGATTGGGCTTTCTAATTAAGATTGTTTATAACTAGGGGGATTGTTAGAATGAGCGACATTGAAAAAAAGAATAAAAAAACAATAGTATTATTTCAAAATGGTTTAAAAGATGAAGGAGGATTTTTGCCCACTCTTTCATTATTAAAATCTAAAGCATCTAATTTAGTTATCCATAATTTTAAAGTGAGGTATTAACAATGCATATTTATGAATGGCTTTTAATTTTTATTATGCTTATTGTCTCATCTTGCTGTAATACTTGTAGTGATTTGACACGAAAATATTATAAAGAAAATGATAATGTACATATAATATTAAACCAAGAAAATAATGACTCAATAGATTTCCTTATCACATGTATAGATGATAAATCTGTCGATTTAAAAATCACAAATTTTACTCTATCAGAAGGTAAATATTTCTTTATAAGCCATGATAGTGGATATTATATTCTCTATAATGATGAAGAAGTTGAAATAGAAGGAGAACATAAACTTTTTGCGACTTATTATTATCCTATTTATGATTTAAGTGTTAATTCTTATATAAAATTAAAATATTACAATTTCACTGTTAAATATTCAAAAATTAGTATAACAAAAGATACGATAAAAAAAGACGAGTACGAGGGTGTTGAAATTACCTTATATGAATAAGATGATTGAATAAATTATTAAACATTTGAAGTGTAATTAGAAATGATAGTTTAAAATTTAAGAATGATTAAATTTTATCCTATCATTTTTTATTGACTAATGATAGTTTAAATGATAGGATAAAATAAAGGTGATGATATGTTTATTGAAAATGAAACTATTGAATTGAAAAAGTCTTTAGTTCAGTTAAAAGAAGGTATTATTTCTTTAAGTTCGATGTTAAATAAGTCTAATCAAGGAACGCTTTATTTTGGAATAAATGATGAAGGTAGAGTAGTAGGATTAACTATGGGTAAGAAAACTATCGCGGAAATTACCCATGAAATTCAAAATAATCTAAAACCATTACCAATCAATGTTTTGATTAATGAAACTTTAATTGATGGGAAAAGCGTGATTAAAGTATATTGTGAAGGATATGATACTCCTTATTCTGCATATGGAAGATATTATATTAGAATTAATGATTCAGATATAATAATGCAATCTAATGAACTTCAAGTTTTTTTCGCGAATAAAGAAGATACTTATTCAAAATGGGAACAAAAAGAAACTAAATATAGCATTGATGATATCAATGAAGATTTACTTATCGATTGTATTAGAGTTGCCTCTGAAAATGGTAGATTGAATTATGTTTATAGAAACGCTAAAGAAGCATTAACTAAATTGGGCTTATTAACTGAAAATGGAATGCTAAATAATGCCGGATGGTATTTATTTGGAAACAATAAACCTCTTAAAATTAAAGAAGCAAATTATCCAACTGATTCAAGAAGTGAATTTGGTGAGATTAAAGAATTTAAAGGAAACATCATAGAATGTATTAAAGAAAGCCTTTCATATATTCAAAATCATATTTCTTATAAAGCTAATATTAATGGCTTTCAAAGAGAAGAAATACCTGAAATACCTTTTAGAGCATTAAGAGAAATTATTGTTAATTCTTTTGCCCATTGCTCATATGCAGTTAATGGTGATTATAATCAATATGTAGTTTATAGATCGTCAATTAGAATTTATAATCCTGGTTCAATATTAAAAAATATCGAACCTACTTTATTTGCTTCTGGTAAGATAGGTAGTAAAATTAGGAATGTTTTGATATCAGATGTTTTATATGCATATGGATATATTGATGCTTTTGGAACTGGCTTTGATCGAACTTTTACCTTATGCGCTCAAAACGATATTGACTACTCATATGATAATAATGAATTTGGTTTTACATTTACATTTAAGCGTAAAGTAGATTTTATGACATCGCATATTTTAAATGATAGTATAAATGAAGACTCCAATATCAAACTAAGTTCTTTAGATG
>CAVJGK010000194.1:0-2111 GCA_963648895.1 Lachnospiraceae bacterium
GAATAAAGAAGCAGGAATTTCTTTTACTTCCATTTGACTTACTAAAAATGTAATTAATAATACAGAAGTTATCATTCCTAGAGTTGAATATAATCCTAATGTCATATTGATCTTAGAAGTTATAGTAGGCATAATAAAGACAGATTTAAATGCTTGATAAACCATTGGAGGTAAGATGATTACTCCAGTTATTAATCCAATAATGGATCCAATTATACAACAAAAAGCTGAGAATAAAATGTATTTAAATATTATAGATGAAGAAGAATAACCTAATGATTTTAAACAACCAATATTTTTTCTTTCTTCTTGTAGTAATCGAGAAATGTTAGTAAAACATACTAAAGATACGACTGCGATAAAAAATAATGGAAATACTAGTGTGATGATATTAATTTTTTCAACTACTCCTTTTAAAGTTCCATAAGATAAAGTCTCATTTAAAGTTAAAAAAGAGGTGGATTCTAACGAAAAATCTGCACTTATTATATCTATATTATCGTTGACTTTATCTAGATAAGAAGAGGCAAAATATGAAGGTGCATTGTTACATTTAACATAGATATCTGTATATCCAATCATATTTGAAAACATACAATGATCTTTAGAAAAATAAATAATTGTATCTAAATATTCTTCGCTAATTTGATGTATGTCACCTTGTAAAGAAGTGATCATTGGATTGGCTACAATTCCTTTAATAGTAAATTCTTGATTGTATATAGATATTGTTTCACCTATTTCTCTTTTTGTGATGGATGAAGAACTTTGTTCAACTACTATTTCATTATTATTAGTTGGATAAGAACCATCTAATAAAGTCAATTGATTTATTTTAGAATCAAAATTATAGATATAAAAACGTGTTTTTTGATTTTCAATATCAACCATTTTTAGTGTGTAATAATCTTCAATAAAATCATAAGTGTTTAATTTATTGATTTCTTCATCACTAAATCCGGTTTGAGATTTAGATTTTAAAATAATGTCTGGAACGTTTTGAGATACGTAATATTCATTCATTGAATCGGTAACTTTTGGAGTCATACCACCAAGTCCGGTTACAAAACAGATACCAAGGGTGATGATTAATGTCATTGCAATAAATCTTGCGGCATTGGATTTAATCATCTTAAATAATTCTTTATAAAATGTTTTCATTACCAAGATATCTCCTCAACTGTTTTAGGATTAGGATTAAATTCTTCTTCACTAATAGTACCGTTTTTTATATATAATACATGATCAGCAATTTCTTTAATTTGGCTATTATGAGTAACGATAATAACTGTTTTATTGTCTTCTTTTACTAACTTAGTTAATAATTTTAAAATTTGTTTACCTGTTTCAATATCTAATGCACCTGTTGGTTCATCACATAATAATAACTTAGGATTTTTTGCAATAGCTCTAGCGATAGATACTCTTTGTTGTTGACCACCAGATAATTGAGAAGGAAAATTTTCTTTTTTATCTTCAAGTCCAACTAATTTTAATGTTTCATCTGGATTTAATGCATCTTTACATATCTCAGTGGCAAGTTCGATATTTTCATGTGCGGTTAAATTTGCCATTAAATTATAAAATTGAAAAACAAATCCTACATCATTTCTTCTATATAATGTTAATTGTTTAGAATTTAAACCATATAATGATTTATTATCAACTATTAAATCACCAGAAGTAATATAATCCATACCTCCGATCATGTTTAATAATGTTGTTTTTCCAGCACCAGAAGGACCAAGGATAACAACTAGACTTCCTTTCTCAATTTTGAAATTAACATTTTTTAATGCTTCGGTGATAACTCCATTAACATTAAATGTTTTACAAAGATTTTTAGCTTCGATATATGCCATGATATGTACCTCCTAAATAAGTTTGATAAATAAAATTTTAATAGTTATAATTACAATGTTATTATACCAACACTGTGTTGGGGACTCAATCAACAATATTATATAAATGTGTTGGTTAAAAAAGGATTAATTATGAAACAAAATAAAGATGCAAGATATGAATTAAAGAAGGCCTTACTTCAACTAATGAAACAAAAGAAGTTAGAAGAAATTAATGTTAAAGAATTATGTTTAAAAGCAGGAGTTAAC
>CAVJGK010000195.1:0-2074 GCA_963648895.1 Lachnospiraceae bacterium
ACTTCCAAGAGGGCGACGCATACGAGAAGATGCAGTTCTACTACCACCCAGACCATTTGGGTAGCAGTAGTTACATCACCAACCTTGACGGTGAGGTGGTGCAGCATATTGAGTATGTACCTTTCGGCGAGGTCTTCGTTGAGGAGCGCAACAAATTTTGGAATACACCTTATCTTTTCAATGCGAAGGAATTCGATGAGGAGACGGGATTGTATTACTATGGAGCAAGATATTATGACCCAAGGATGTGCTTATGGATTTCCGTGGATCCTTTGACTGAAAAGATGGCAAATGTTTCTCCATATATTTATTGTTTTAACAATCCTGTTAAACTAATAGATCCAAATGGAGAAATTCCTACAGCTAAAGAAGGTGCCATAATAGCAGATCATGTTTATGATGGTAAAGTTGGTTCAAAACTAATTGGTGGTTGGAAAATGCTTGCTGTATATACTCAAAAAGGCAACGCCTCTTTTCGGGGAGGTTTATATGCTCGTTATGATAAAAAAGGTAATATTACAGAGTACGCTTTCGCCACTGCTGGGACATACATGGAAAAATCCAAGAGGGGCAAAAAAAGTATGATAGAAGATCTAAAACAACCATTTGGACGTTCTGAGGATATGAAAGTTTCAATTGCTACTGCAAGAAAAATTTCAGAACAATTAGGTGATAAAGAACTCACTTTTGTTGGACATTCTAAAGGTGGTGCAGAAGCAGCAGGTAATGCATTAGCAACAAATAGAAATGCTTTACTTTATAATCCAGCTGCTATTAATTCTTCTGCGTATGGATTAGATGTTTCAGACTATACAGGAACGGATGGAAAAGGAATGACAGCTTTTATTGTAGAAGGAGAATTCTTAAACACATTTAATAAAACGGTTTTAAATGCAAAACCTATTGATAAGATTGTAAAATTACCAAAACAAAAAGGTAGTTCTTTCTATAATCATTCAATGGAAGCAGTAAAAAAAGCATTAGATGAAGCGCATTATAAATAAATTATTAATACTTATGTTGACAATAAGTGGGTGTAATCAATTCTCTTCTTCTGAGAATATGGATAAAACCAATATAAGAATCTTTAATCAGACCCCTGCTTGGGGTCTGGTTAAAGCCATAGAAAAGGATGACAGCAAGATGATAGAGGATATATTGCATAAGAATCCTAATCTTTTGAATTATCAAGAACCTGTTTATGGAATATCACCTATTCAAAGAGCTATTGGAAGAAGAAAATATGCTGCAGCAAAAACTTTGATAAAGTTTGGGGCAGATCTAAATTTGCAATCAAAAATTGGAGATGCACCAATTTTTGATGCTATAGCTTATGGGTGGGACGATAGATATTCTATTTCTGATGATAGGATGTTACAAATTTTATTGGAATCCGGAGCAAACCCCAATATTATATATAATTATAAGGCAAATAATGGTGAAGATGTAAATGCAATAGAATATGGCACCACCCCTTTGATGTATGCAATAGTATATTCCTCGGGTTACAACTTGGTTAAAAAACTTGTTGAATATGGTGCAAAAGTAAATGCTAAAACTCCATTGGGAACAACTGCTGCAATAGAATCATTACGGTCAGGTGATATTCAAAGCGCATATTATCTGATTGTAGTTAATAATGCAAACATAACAGAACCATATTTTTATTACAAGTTTGGAACATCAGAAATTGATTTAAAAAATCCATTTTATCCTGTTGATTTATTGTTGTCTTTGACTTATAAGCTAAATTCTAAAGAGTATTTAATGAAAAAAGCGATAATAAACAAATTCGGAGAACATGGCATAAATTATCAAGAAAGAAAAAGTAAAATACCCAAAACGATATTAGAAAAAATAAAAAAAATATATCCTGAAACTTGGAAAGAATATATAACAAAATACTGATTCATTTAGCGAGAGAGGGTGTAAGGTAACTGTCGGTTAGGCGTTGGTGCTGTTCCTGGAGGAATTATTGGAGGCTTTATTGGAGGTGCTGTTGGAGCTTGGTATGGTAATGATTTTGGAAAAGATGCAGCTAAAGAAATGATAAAATGAAACAAATAGTATTATT
>CAVJGK010000196.1:0-2047 GCA_963648895.1 Lachnospiraceae bacterium
ATGCAGTTCAAAAAGTCGAAGCAACGACCTTAAATGCAACTAATTTAACAAAAGGTAATAAAGACATCGCCCTTGCTGAAGATGTGGATACATTAAAGAAAAGCGTTGATAGTAATTGGAATTATTTAATATCTAATATTGGTATTGGTAAATATCAGGGAACAAAAATTTATGGATTAAGCTGGAATGAAGAAATCAATTTTTATGATACTTTTTTACCATATTATACAAATTATGCATATATGTTTGCAAATATTACATTCTTCCACCGTAATAGTAATGTAGAATATGTCGCTAAAAATTTGAAATTTAATAAAAATTTTAATACTAATGATTTCTATAATTTTTATTTCGCTTTCTATAATGTAAATGCTGAAAAAATTGAATTGCCTAATGCAAAAATAAATTCTTATTTTACTTTTGCAAATTGTCCTAATTTAACAAATATAAACATCAAAGATGGTTGTAATGTATATTTGAAAACAAATGATTTTGGCTTTTATAATGATACATCTTTAACTTATATTGGAGCTTTAGATTTATCAATGTGTTTTAATTTACATCAATGTTTTCAAAATTGCACTTCATTAAAAGAAATTCATTGTAAGCATTTTAAAGTGTCATTTGATATCTCATCAAGTACAGCATTTGAAACAGATGATTTAGTAGAAATTATTAGTAATTTAGATGAAGTTACAACAACTCAAACATTAACAATGGGTGCAACAAATCTTGCAAAATTAAGTGATGAACAAAAACAAGTAGCAACAGATAAAGGATGGGTGTTAGCATAATATGAAAAGTTTTAAAGCAAAAGAAGGTTATGTCTTCATAATGAAAGACAAATCACAAGTATTTGGTGAGTTAATTTACACGCCTGATACATTTGACAAATCAAGCATTGTAGAAGTTACAAAAGAAGAAGCGGAAGCAATTCAAAAGGAACTTGAAGAAAAAGCAATGCAACAAATGAGCGCACTATAAAGGGTGCGTTTTTAATTTTTTTATTCAAATTGTTGAAAAAAAATAATTCTTATGATACAATATAATTGTCAAAAGATGAAGGAGGAAGACTTATGACAAAAATATTTTACTATCTTACGGCGATTATTTTAAGTTTATTGACTATTGGTGGGGCATGCGCAATTGTGACTGGATGTATTTTTATGATAATAGAAAAACTTTAAGGAGGAAGACAAGATGAAAAAAGTTTTATTTGATGTATTATGTGGAGATGTAACATTATATGAAGTTAAAAAAATTAGTGGACACACATTAACAGGTAATGAAATATGTCATATTAGAGATATAGTTGATGTTGATGCGATGAATACTTACAAAGAAACAAGAATGGCATTTATTCTCGAAAATGACAATAACTGTTTTGCGACTACAATTATAATCGAAAAAGAAGATATAATTGAATTTAACAACAATCATGATATAAGAACAACAGGTGAAGAACTTTATGATTTTGTTGAAGATAGAAAATGCATTTTAGAAAACACTTCATTTGATATTCAAGACTTATATGAAATGTTAGTAGAATGGCAAGGAGAAGATGATTCAGAATGGATGAAGGATATATTGGAGCAATAATATTTTGTACAATGATGTTATCATTCGCCATCATCGGTATCGTTGTTGCGATCATTTATGATAAGAGGAGGAAGTAAAAATGGCAATTGAAAGAGTGAAAGATGAAAAAGAAGCTATCGCAATAGGAAACTTAAAGTTTGTAAAGTACTATTTAGTAACTGACAAAAAACAAAGGATCCTTTTATACGATATAAGTTTTTATCCAAAGGAAAATACAAATGTCTACATTATTGATAAGACTTATTCAGTATTAAGAAGTCTTGTAGGTTGGGAAAATCAATTTAGATACCAACTAGAAATCATTAAATTGATGGAGCAGGTATCAAAAGATATACAAGCAATTATCGAACATTACAAAGTAACAAAATCTGATGCAATTAGATTCTATTAGGAGGAGAAAGTATGACAACAAAAGAATTATTTGAAAACTTATTAGCAAGAAAGAAAA
>CAVJGK010000197.1:0-2032 GCA_963648895.1 Lachnospiraceae bacterium
AATGAAAATGGAATAATAATAAAATTATCTTCAATTTCATATACTAAAGAAGATTTATTGATCGATGGAAGTTTTAAATTTACATTAAAATGTTTTAATTCGAGAGAGAATTTAGAAAAACTTTCATCTTGAATGGAAGTAAAATCAAATAAAGCAGAATAAAAATATGTTGGATAATGCGCTTTTAAATAAGCCATTTGATAGGCCAAATAACTATAAGCGACTGAGTGTGATTTATTAAATCCATAAGATGCGAATTTATAAATGGTATCATAGATTTTGATTGCGTCTTCTTTTGAATAATTATTGTTAATAGAAGAGGAGATAAAATCTTCTTTTAATGATAATAATTTACTTTCATCTTTTTTAGAAATCGCTCTTCTAAATAAGTCTGCTTTACCTAAAGAGTAATTCGCAACTATTTTAACAATCTGCATAATTTGTTCTTGGTAGACAATAACTCCATAAGTAGGTTTTAAAATATGTTCTAAAGAAGGGTGAACATAATCTATTTTTAAATGATTATTCTTTCTTTCAGCATAAACTTTAATATATTCCATAGGACCTGGTCTAAATAAAGCATTAGTCGCGATGATATCATCTAAAGAAGAAATATTTACTTGTTTTAAAGTCGAAGTCATACCGCTTGATTCAAGTTGGAATATTCCTTTAGTATAACCTTTATTTAATACATCAAAAGTTTCTAAATCATTAGATTTAATATCTTCTAATTTAAAAGATGGATTATCTTTTTTGATGCGGTAAACACAATCTTCAACAATGGAAAGATTTCTTAAACCGAGAACGTCCATTTTTAGGAATCCTTGTTCTTCAAGATAATCTTTTTCATATTGGCAAACAGCTTCATTATTTTCATTATATGAAACTGGGATAACTTTATTTAATTTATCTTTGTTTAATAAAATACCTGCCGCATGAAGACCGCTTTGACGAGGTAGACCTTCAATTAAACATGCAATATCATAAAGTTTTTTAAAATAAGGCTCTTTTAAAAAATCTTGTAAATCTTTAGAGTCGTCATAAACTTCTTTTAAAGTGATTGTATAATTTTTATTTAGCCGTGATTGAATAGAGATATAATTAGAAATTATGTTAATATCATTGACATTATAATTTAAGACTCTGCCGGCATCTCTAATTGCTTGTTTAGCTCCAATAGTTTGGAAAGTGACAATTAAAGAAGTGTTGTCCTTTGAATATTTATTTTCAATATATTTAATTAAATCTTCCCTTTTATAATCGGCCACGTCAATATCAATATCTGGCATTGATGTTCTTTCAGGATTTAAAAATCTTTCAAAATATAAATCATATTCTAATGGATCAATTTCTGTAATATTTAATAAATATGATACTAATGAACCAACCGCCGAACCTCTACCAGGACCAATAGGTATTTGATGATTTTTTGCATAATTGACATAATCGGCAACAATTAAAAAATAATCTAAATATCCCATTTTAGATATGACATCAAGTTCATAATTTAATCTTTCAATATAAGTGTTTTTATCTTCTAATTTTAAAGAATTTAATTTATTTAAACATTGATTAAAGATATATTCTTTTTTATCACCTTGTATATCAACATTATAAAGACTACCTCTTTTTTCTAAGAAGTTAAAATTAATTTCTTCTAATAAAGTATAGCAAGCTTTTATTTCGTTTTCTAAATAAAGATTATTGATAGCTTTTTCTGATAAGAAATAATAAGGACCAGTTAGCTCATCAATATCTCCATTGAATTTAGTATTTTCTTTGATGCATTCTAAAATCTTAATAATTTTTGCATCCTTTTTTTGATAATATTGATGTTTTGGAAAGCAGATAGTTTGATAAGAATGTTTGGTAGAGAATTCCCTAACTTTTTTAATCGTATTTAAATCAGAAGAAGAATAAATTTCAATTCCTAAATAAAAAGAAGAGAAATGTTTTTGAATATTAAAAATAAATGAAGATAAATCCATATCATCATTATTAAATTTATTTTGGATGTAGTGATTAGAAATAC
>CAVJGK010000198.1:0-2026 GCA_963648895.1 Lachnospiraceae bacterium
TTAATAATGTCACTAAAGATTTATTTGCTAAATACCCTAGCTTAGAATCTTTAAGCAATGCTGAATATGAAGATGTTTATTCTATTGTTAAAAGATTAGGACTTGCCTCTTCTAAAACTAAAAATGTTATACAAATATCTAAAGGCCTTTTAAATGATTTTAATGGAGTAGTTCCAAATGATATTGATAAATTAATGACTCTTCCTGGGGTTGGAAGAAAAACTGGTTCTGTGGTAGTAGGTGAGTTATTCCAAGCTGAAGTAATACCTGTTGATACACATGTTAGTAGAATTTCTAAAAGATTATCTCTTGCCAGTGATAATGATGAACCTTATACGATCGAATTAAAATTAGAAAAACTAATTAAAGGTGAAAGAAGAATTTTATTCCATCATCAAATGATTCATTTTGGTCGATATTACTGTATGGCTAAAAAGCCATTATGTAGTGATTGTAAATTAAAAGAAATTTGTAAATATTATAAAAAGAATTACTAAACATTGGTTGTTAAAATAATAATCAATGTTTTTTGCTTATTATGACAAATATTGACTTTAGAAAGTAAAAATATTGGAAAAGTGTATTTTTTGGATGCAAAAAGTATTGGAAAAACCGGTATTTTTAGCATAAAAAGTATTGGAAAAACCGATGAAGATAATTTTTTTAATCAATAATTATGGTGAATTTAATTTTGTTTATGAATATTTCGATATTCATTTGGAGATATTTTTGCATACTTTGAAAACACATTTGAAAAGTGACTTTGAGAAGAAAAACCAAGATAATAACTAATGGATGAGATTGATTTATCAGAATATCTTAAAAGCCTTTTTGCTTCTTCAACTTTGGTTTTTAAAATATAATCAGATAATGTAGTTCCAGTTTCTTTTTTAAATTTAGTGGCTAAATGAGTACGACTAAAATAAAGTTCTGTAGCCATTTTTTGGATATCGATAGGTTCTTGAATATGCTTTTGAATATAATTAGAAACATCGATTAAGAATTTTGATGGTTCTTTACCAATACGAATTTTAGATACTTTTTCTGTGTAGTCATAAATCATATGAAAGAGCAATTCGTTAATTTTTTCTAATGAATTTAATAAATCACATTTTTGAATATAACCATCAGACATGGAAAAAGATTCATTAATATCCATTCCTCCACGAATCGCGGCTCTTGAAGCTAATGTAGTAGTGACAATAAATGTGTTTTTTGCTTGTCTTAAAGCATCGATAGATAAAACTCCTGGACGAACAGCAGGCATTGAACTAACTTCTTTTTTTAATGCGAAAACATCACCATGAGAAATAATATTCATAATCTTTTCTTCAAGATGATAGGTATTATGAGTGACGTTTAAGTTATCTTGAGAATTGTTAGAATTATAATTTTGATTAGCTTTTTCTTTATTGATGATTGTTTCTATATTAGTTTGTTCTTTTTCATGAATAGTGATATCAGAAAGATTTATTTTTTCATTATTTAAAATAAAGTTTATTGAACATAACATTTGTAAAATAGAATTTAAAGGAAGGGCGATTAAAGAATTTAAAGAAGAGATAAAATTATCTACATCATCACTAGGAACATCACATTCAAACGCAAGTTCTTTTAATTCATTATTAGAAGCCATAGTTGAAAAAGAAGGACCTAAAACAATCTTATATTCATTAGAATTGACAATTCCATAATATAAAAATCGTGGAGTAATAAAATAACCGATATGGTTATTTATTTTTTTGATGTCTTCTTCAAATGGAATAATTGGATCTTTTATTAATTTAACGATAGAATAATAATAGATCATATTATTATCTTTATATATTCTTATTGGGATACCTGCAAGGTTACCAATTACGTTACAAATGTATTCTAAATCTTCTTGTTTCATATCAATCACAAAACAATTATAAATAAAATAAAACAATTTTGCAAGAATAGAAATCTCATAGTCCATATAATATAATTAAAGCATTCCGGTAATATGTCAAGATAGAAAAAAGAAAAATTTTGATAAAAATTA
>CAVJGK010000199.1:0-2022 GCA_963648895.1 Lachnospiraceae bacterium
CAGGTGGAGACACATCTATTCTGGCAGCAATATGCGCTGCACGAATGGATGAAAAAATACAACATACAGCACGAGGCATGGGGACCGCTTGCTCAGCATCGACTGAAAGAAGTGATGGAAAATCCTATTGTAAAGCGAATTGCAAACGTGCATGGAAAAACGCCAACACAAGTTGCGCTAAGGCACCATGTTCAACGTGGCATTGTAGTAATTCCTAAGAGTACACATAAGGATCGCATGAAGCAAAATCTGGATATTTTTGATTTTGAGTTGACTGCCGATGAAATGGAACAGCTAAAGACACTCGATGAGAACCGCTCTATGTGGGCGGAATATGACGATCCTATGATTGTGCAGTACGCTATGGCGGAAGAATAAAGCTAAGCTACGATTGTTGCATGTGACCTAGGATTAGCAACAGCTGAAGGATACAACAAAGTTTAAAATTCTTGTGCGCCACAAGCGGAACATAAAAATGAAGGAATTTTTATTATTTCAAAAGAAAAAAAGCCGCTAGAATAAGGTAAATCATAATGATTCAGCCTTCTAATGGCTTTATATTTGTACCGATGTTGGCACAAAATTATATTATTCCTTCATCAGCGTTATATTTTTTTAGCAAAGACCTGATAACGATCTCATAACTAGGTCAACGTCTTTATTTTCCAATTCCTGGATTATATGAAGATATGTTTTTTCTGTAGTGTTCATACTTGAATGTCCTAATCTTTTAGCAACAGATGCAATAGAGACACCTCCAAATAAAAGTAATGATGCATGAGTATGCCTTAATCCATGTACAGTAATTGGTGGAATCGATAATTTTTTGCAATGTCTTGAAAGTATGCAATTCACAGTTGAATTAAATATCTTCTCTTTTATAAAAATAGGTTTATCTGCCGGTAAATCTTTAACTAACGCTGAAAATTGTGACACGATCATCCAGTCAATTTGAATTTTACGAACTGAAGATTTGTTTTTTGTTGGTTGAAACCCTCCTCCGTCCTTATAATTCCACGTTTTATTTATTGATAATGTTTGATGTGTAAAATCAAAATCACTTGGCGTTAAAGCAATTGCTTCTGAAAATCTCATTCCAGTTTTTGCTATCAAGAGAATTAACCAATCATAATTGATATCTTTATCTAAATCTAAGTCTTTTAATAATGTATGTAATTCAAATTGATTTAAATACTTCTTTTTCTTCTCTCGTGGTGATTTGCCTTTAATAATTACTTTTCTTGTAGGATCTTTTTCAATAAGGCCTTCATCAACCGCATCAAGAATAGCTGATTTTAAATGATGATGAAAATCCATTGTTGTTTGTCTTTCATGATCTTTTGCATAATCATTTAGTAATTGTTGGTAAGAAACCCTATCTATATCACTTAACTTTAATTTTGGAGTAAGCTTTTTAACCCACGATAAAGATAGTTTGTATTTTTGCATTGTCACCTTCCTTATTGCACCTTCTTTATAAATTTGTATCCAGCGTTCAAAATAAGCTGAAAAAAGTTCTTTTTTAGTATTCTTAAACATTTTTTTACTCTCCTTCATTTTTTATTCACGCTGATGAAGGGTGATGAGGGAATCAAGTTGACTAAAAAAAGAGCCTATTTTTCGCTGTTCGGCATGTTGAGGAATCATAACAGTTTTTGCCAACAGCTCATCTTTGGTAATTCCTTTAATTGATGTTCCTTGGACGGCATTCAACTCGGATTGAAGTTTTTTGTAACAAATGTATGTTGCGAAATAAGGTTCCGTATTGAGTTTACTAAGCGACAAAAAATCTTGACTTGTGGCATAGGAAAAAGGCATAAATGCGAGCTTTCCTACACCTACGCGAGTGATAATTGCTATTGAGTTTTCTGGCACGAGCTGAGCGGCGGAATTAGCCAATCCTTGATTCGTAATATGTTTTCTTGGTTCGATTCCAAATAATTTTCCTTCTTCTATATCGGAAGACTGTATCCAAGGAATATCGCCATGCCAATATGTCTCATTTGATGTTGCAGGAGTGCC
>CAVJGK010000200.1:0-2005 GCA_963648895.1 Lachnospiraceae bacterium
ATTTATAACATTTTGATAATGAAGTACCACCTTTAAAGATTAAACCAGGTATTTTCTTGACTGCTTCTTTTAAAAATAATGTAACGTAATAATCTTTTTCAACTAAGGCTGGGTAAATATTATAAGAGTTGCTTATTGCCAAAATAGCATCATTAAATTTATTTTTATCTTCATGCAATTTCATTTAAAATACCACTCCTTAACATATTCTTTGAGGCTTTAGATGGAAAAAAACTAGCCATCGCCATTAAACTATCTTTTGTTATATTATTTTCTAGTGCATATTTTTTTATTTCATTTTTAGAAAAATCATTAATTTCATCATTTGGAAACATATCGTTAAATAATTGTAATAATGTATAAGAACTATAATTATCTTTTGTAATTTTAACGCGTGATTTTCTAACAATATAATCTCTACCTAAAATATTTATTTTTCTACATCTAGTCGCTTCATTATTTGTGACAATTTCAATAGTTGAAGGTACTTGAGTTGTAATAGAAAAATAATTAGATATTGAAGAACCCGAATAAACTCCAAATACATCTTCATCATTTTTAATATATCTTTTGATCATAACATTATCTGATGTAATAGACGACTTAGTGCCTAAAAAAGTCGTATGAGGAATATAATAAACGCCTCTAGAAAATTGCACTAATTCTTCATCTTCTTTAGCTTTTTTGATATATCTACACACTTGAGCTTTAGAATAATTTTCTAAAAGTTTAATAATATCATCATAAAAAATGGGTTCATCTTTACCATATTTCTTTTCAAGCATTTCAGTAAGCATATTTTTCATTAAGGCGTCCTCCTAACAAAATGTTACTATTTTATACATTTTATGTCAAGGTTAATCTCACCATAATAAAACCCAGGTTTTAGCCTGGGTATTAAATTTGATTGTTTTCTTTTGCTAAAAGCATTTCTTTTAATTGAATAGAATCAAGAATTAACTTAACTAATTTTTCTAATTGAGAATTAGCTTTAAAATCAGATCTACAAGCATAGTTAACTCTGTTATCTTGTAATAATTGAATAGAAACATCTTTTTTATTTGGAGGATAAATCGCGATCGCTGTTCCACCTTTTTCTTTGACTAATGTCATAGCTGGAATATCGGTCATTCCATCACCAAGATAAATCATATTTCTAAATTGAACGTGTTTAGTTTCAACTCTTTGGTTAACTGTTTTATCGTCACTTATATTCATCGCACCTTTATTAATTCTAAATAAATATTGAGTTTTTAATGTATAATTGACGATTGTTTTAGGCCAATAAGCTTCACCATATTGATCATAGAGGAATTCACAACCATATACTTGTTTAAATTCTTTATAGATGGAACTTCCTTCAATAATTTCTTTATTACCAGATGAAATAATATAATGTTCAACATTGATACCATGGTCTTCACCATATTGATTAATTCTTTTAAACCAAGTGGTAACACCTTCATAGAACTTAACATCTTTACCTAAAGAATTTAAATATTCTCTAGTTAATTTAATCTTCTTTTTATTGCATTCTTCAATCATTACTCTTAAATAAGATAAGATTGATTCAACGCCAGTATTTTTTGATAAGCTATCTGTTTTAGACCAGAATTCTTCTGGTGTTAAACCTAGATTTGGAATGAATGAAAAAGCCTGCATATCATTAGTTGCAAGTGTTTTATCAAAGTCATAACATATTGCGACAGTAATTTTTTCCATAAGTTACCTCCAAGTTCATTATATTCTACTATATTTTAATAAAAATAGCAAATATCGTGTTTTAAGCGTATCTAATGACCGCTTTTGAAGAGATGGTTGAATCTTGTTTTAAGATATTAAAAACAATTTCATGATCGTTATTTTGATAAATGGTAGTTATTATTTCATCTTCTAAAACTTCTAAATTAAAGTTAATTTCAAATTCATAAATATCTAAAGATAGATAGAATTCACTTTTTAAAGCATTGAGATAATATCGAACATAACTAACATTATTTAAATG